>JANQEF010000093.1 GCA_028278465.1 Dehalococcoidia bacterium
CCAGGGTTGTGCAGGACATGGGGCGCGAGGAAGACCCGCAGAACTTCCTGCTCATGCACGCCATGGGGCCGAACGTTGCGGGAGTGATCGGCACCGCCACCGTGGCCGGCGTCCTGGTTGCCATCGTCCCGACTCTGCTATAACTCTCGCCCAGAGCATCCAACCAGGAGAGAGACGTTGCCTGACCGATCAATGGCCGGCGTTTACCCGATTCTTTCGATGCCGTTCGATTCGAGCGGCCGCATCGTTGTTGAAGACCTCGAAAAGCAGGTCGACTGGCTGGTGGAGTGCGGCGTTCACGGCGTTGGCATCGCCGTCGCCAGCGAGGTGTACAAGCTCACAGAGTCCGAACGGGACGATGTCCTGCGCAGGGTGGTGGACCAGGCGGCTGGCCGGATCAAGGTCGTGATGAACACCGGTGCCGAGGGCACCGATGTGGCGATCCACTACTCGCGCCGGGCAGAAGAGCTGGGCGCGGATGCGCTGATGATTCGTCCAACCTCCTTCATCCCAACGGTCGCCGAGGAGAACATCGACTACTTCGAGCGCATCGCCAGTGCGGTGAATATCCCGATCTTCCTGCAGGACCAGGGCTCGGCGATGGTCGGCCCGGCGATGGCAGCAGAGTGTGCGAGACGACACGAGAACCTCTGCTACATCAAGGTCGAGACTCCGCCAACGGTCCCGAGGATGGCGGACACGAAGCGCCTTTCGGAAGGCACCGGGTTGATCCTGTTTGGCGGAGCAGGCGGCGCGTTCGTGCTGGAAGAGTTCCGCCGCGGCTCGGTCGGGACGATGCCCGGCTCGACGCTGCCGGACATGTTCGTGAGGATCTGGGATATGTGGCAGTCCGGCGACGAGGCGGGCGCGACTGCTGAGTTCTCTCGGTATTCGACGATCATCCGCACCCTTGCGCAGGGCCAGGGTCTCGCCAACTGGATCTACAAGCACATCATGGTCCGCAGGGGCATCTTTGATGCCGGCTCGGCGTATGGGAGGCATCCTGCGCTGAAGCCTGATGCCGAACACCTCAAGGAGATCGACCAGCAGCTGGAAGAGCTTGACCTGATCGCCACGTGAGCCTGGCTGTTTGATGAGTCGCCCGCCGCATCGATGACGTCAGTGAATTCCTACAGTCCCGCAGCATGTCTATCCGCGGACTCCGAAGAGGCAGTTTCCGACGACTGTCCATGCCTCTGTATATGCGCTCGAGAGGACGCAGGCATGCGGCGCCCGGCAGCAGGGCAGCGGCCGAAACGCCTCTCGAGCAGCCCCGCCTACGTGCGGGGTAGATCTATCGCTCGTCGGACGTGTCACTCATGATCGGCAGCTCCAGCTACGCTGTGCTCGCCGCGACGTCGGGCGCGGACGATGAGATTTCGGGGCTCACGCTTCTCATCCTGGGGATAATCTCGCTGGCGATCGGCCTGGTCGGCGGCCTCGTCGGCATCGCCCTCGGCGTGATTCGACTCCCGGCCATGGTCTTGATGGGTGTCGATCCTCTCGTGGCGGCCGGCGCCAACCTCTTCGTCAGCGCCGTCAGCTCCATCGCCGGTTCGTGGCCTGCGCTACTGGAAAACCGCGTCGCATTCCGGGTTGTGTTCCTTCTCGGGGTTCCGGCCTTCATCGGCTCGCTCATCGGCGGGCTGTTCGCAGACGTCGCTCCAATCTGGCTTCTGCTGAGCGCGGTCGCAGTATTCCTGGTCTGGTCCTCGATCAGCCTCATCGTGCAGGCGTACGGCGAGTTGAAGGTCGAGCAGGCCGAACGCGCAACGCTCGCCACATACGACGGAACGCTATCCACCAGGACGGTGGTGCGCGAAGGAGCCGTTGGCATGGTGATCGGGCTGGTCGGCGGCGCGGTCGGAGTCGCGCTCGGCGTGCTCCGGATGCCCGCGCTGGTCCAGGTCCTCAAGATGGACCCTGCGATCGCAGCCGGAACGAACCTCATAATCACGGTGCTCGTGAGCATCTCCGGGTTTACCGGACACTTGATCGGCGGACGTAACGACTGGACGCTCATCGCCGTCGTGGGCAGCACCGCAGCGGTCGGCATGTTCGTCGGGTCCAAGGTCACGCACCGCATCGAACCGGCCCGGTTGAGGATGGTGGTCGGTGTCGTGCTGCTCCTGGTGGCGCCGGTCGTGCTCTGGGACGCCGTCACCCGGTAGCCGAGCGGGATGTAAACTTCAGACCCGCTCCCGTTCACTCCCGCTTCCCGGAGAGTCTTTGCCCGATGACCGCTCTTCCCGGCGACCGCTTCAGACAGGCTATGGCCGAAGAATGACCGCTTCAGCTGGTCGGCGCCGTGAACGCGTACGCAGCGGTGATGGCGAAGGCGATCGGCTACCGGGCGATCTACCTGTCGGGCAGCGGCGTCGCCACCGCCTCGTACGGTCTTCCAGATCTAGGCATCACCACGCTCGACAATGTCGTCGAGGACGTCCGCCGGATCACTTCGGCCTGTGATCTTCCACTACTCGTCGATGCCGATACTGGCTGGGGCGCCGCGTTCATGATCGGCCGTAGCGTCGCCGAGATCAGCAAAGCCGGCGCGGCCGGAGTGCATATCGAAGACCAGGTGCAGGCCAAGCGCTGTGGCCACAGACCCGGCAAGCAGATAGTGGCGACCGACGAGATGTGTGACAGGCTGAAAGCAGCCGTCGACGCGAAGCCGTACGAGGGGTTCATCATGATGGCCCGGACCGATGCCATCGCGTCGGAAGGTGTAGAGGCGGCGGTAGATCGGGCCGTCGCCTATCGTGAGGCCGGTGCAGACATGATCTTCGCCGAGGCGGTCACGGACCCCGCTGATTACGCGAAGTTCAGATCAGCCACCGGAGTTCCCGTGCTGGCGAACCTCACCGAGTTCGGTCAGACACCGTTGCTGTCACTTCATGAACTGCGAGACGCCGGGGTCGACATCGCACTCTATCCGCTGTCCCCATTCAGAGCCATGAACCGGGCGGCCGAGCGCGTTTTGCGAGAGATCAGGTCTGAAGGTACGCAGAAGGCTGTCGTCGGCCAGATGCAGACACGCGAAGAGCTATACGACTACCTCGACTACTACAGCTACGAACAGAAGCTGGACGACATGTTCGGCAATCCAGAGCGGGAGGACCAGTCATGACTACGGCGGGACTGGAAGGGATCGTCGCTGGCCGCAGCGGCATCGCAACGGTCGGCCAGGCCGGAACCGGATTGACGTATCGCGGCTACCGGATCGAGGACCTCGCAGAGCATTCGACGTTCGAAGAGGTCGCCTATCTGCTGATCTACAACAAGCTTCCTAACGCGGATCAGCTGGCGGCCTACAACAAGCGTCTCGCCGGCCTGCAGGGACTGCCGGAGGAGTTGAAGGAGGTCCTGGAGCGGATCCCCGCCAGCGCGCACCCGATGGACGTGCTGCGGACCGGCTGCTCAATGCTGGGCGTGCTGGAACCGGCAGGGGAGAGCGGCAGGAGTGAAGCGGCGATAGCGGACCGGCTGATGTCGTGTTTCGGCTCGATGCTCATCTACTGGCACATGTTCAAGAACCGGGGAGAACGCGTCGAAACCGAGACCGGCGAAGATACGATCTCCGGGCATTTCCTGCGGCTGCTCACCGGCGCCGAGCC
>JANQEF010000104.1 GCA_028278465.1 Dehalococcoidia bacterium
CGTCGTACTCGCTCCGTACCCTTGACAGGAACTCTCCGCCGTCGATCTCTTCGGGCAGCTTGATCGCCGTCACGGTGTCCGACGCGTAGCGCTCTTCAGGCAGCAACTCCAGCCCGAGTGAGCGGGCGCCGTGTCGCGTGTGGTCCGCCTCCGCGTGGTGCCGTTCGAACACCGTCTCGATGCCCTCCGCGACCATCGCCTCCAGCGACTTCTCGATCGCGTACATCGCGGGCAGGCAGGGCGTGAACGGCGGCTGGCCGATCTTCAGATAGTCCTCGTACTGCTGCACGTCGTAGTAGTACTTCGGCGTGGTCGAGCGCTCGTGGGCCTTCCACGCCTTCTCGCTGAAGGTGACCATCGCGATGCCCGGCGGCGCGATCCAGGACTTTTGCGAGGCGGTCGCAACGACGTCGATGCCCCACGCGTCGACCGCTATCGGCATCCCACCGGCAGACGATACGGCGTCGACGAGGATCAGCGCGTCCGACTCCTCGTGTATCACCCGGCACAGCTCTTCGAGCGGGTTGGATACGCCTGTCGAGCTCTCGTTGTGGGTGAACAGCACGGCCTTGCAGTCGCTCATTCCCTTCAGCGTCTCGCGCACCTTCTCCGGATCCGCCGCCTGGCCGAGGTCGAACTCCAGCCTCGTCACATCCGCGCCGTACGCCTCGGCGATCTCCCGGAAGCGCTCACCGAAAACGCCGACAGAGATGGCGAGCACGCTGTCGCCGGGCGAGATGGTGTTGACGACCGCTGTCTCCATCGCGCCGGTACCGGAAGCGGTGATGAAGTAGACGTCGTTGGTCGTCATGAAGACGGTTCGCAGGTTGGCGGTCATGCGGTCGAGCATGTCGGCGTACTCGGGCCCGCGGTGGTTGATCATCTGGGAGCCGACGATCTCGAGAACGTCGTCGGGTAGCGGCACCGGGCCGGGGATGCGGAGGTTGGGCTGTTTGCCGTTGTTCACTGGTCAGGTCTCTGGACGGTCAACGCGAGGCCGCGTGCGTCCCGTGCTGTTGGATGTTCGCGACAGGGAATTCTAAGCGCTGAGCCGGTTCAGGTCGCCCCGAAATGGCGACGATGCAGACCAAATTGGCGGCGATTTCGGAAAACGGCGGGTCAGCTTCCGTCCGGCTCCAGCCAGATCAGGTCATGCCTCTTCTTGCCGCGCTGGACCACCATCACCTGGCTGTCGATGAAGTCGTCTGCGGTCAGGTTCCGGAGCGGGTCGATCTCGACCTTTCCGTTGACCTTGACCGCTCCCTGTGTGACCAGCCGTCGTAGCTCGGACGTCGACGAGATCATCCCGCCGCCGTGAACGGTAACTGCGCTTGCGAGCGTGATACCTGTGTCGAGGTCGTTTGGCTTCACCATCCCGTGGCTCGCCTCGGTCAAGGCGCCGCGTAGCTCCTTCGCCGAAAGCGTGCGCAGGTCGTCCGAGAACAGCGCCTTTGTCACGCGCCTCGCCTCGTCCAGCCCGCGATCGCCGTGCACCGTCCTTGTGACCTCGGCGGCGAGAGCCTGTTGTGCATCGCGCTCACGCGGCGCAGTCTCGACCGCCTTTTCAAGTTCCTCGATACGGTCCCGGCTGAGCATCGTGAACAGCTTCAGGTAAGGGATTGCATCGGCGTCTGAGACGTTGAAGAAGAACTGGTAGAGGCTGTACGGCGAGGTCTGTTCCGGGTCGAGCGTCGGCGCGCCGCCGATGCTCTTCCCGAACTTCTGGCCCGTCGAGGTAGTGATGAGTGGGTAGGCCATGGCGTGCGCGGGCAGGTCGGCAGCCTCAAGCCGCGACAGGTCCTGCTGACCACTCGCTGCGGCGTCGCCTCCATGCACCCGGCGGATCAGATCGATGCCGCCCAGGATGTTGCCCCACTGGTCGGAGCCGCCCATCTGGAACGTGCAGTTGTGCTCCTCGTACAGGCGCAGGAAGTCGTACGCCTGCAGCAGCTGGTAGCTGAACTCGGTGAACGAGATGCCGACCTCGCGCTCCATGCGTGAGCGGACCGACTCGCGGCCCAGCATCATGCTGACGGAGAAATGCTTGCCTACGTCACGCAGGAACTCGATCAGCGAGACCTTTGTGAGCCAGTCGGCGTTGTTCACGACGCGGGCCGGGTTGGGAGCCTCTTCTGAGAAGTCGAGGAAGCTCTCAAGCTGGCGCTGTATGCCGGCGACGTTCTCACCGATCTGATCCGGCGTCAGCAGTGGCCGTTCTTCGCTGCGGCCGCTCGGGTCGCCGATCATCCCGGTACCGCCGCCGACGATCGCGATCGGCGTGTGGCCGTGCTGCTGCATCCTGACAAGACCCATGATCGGCACCAGGTTGCCAACGTGGAGGCTGACGGCGGTCGGGTCAAACCCGATGTAGCAGGTGACCTTCTCCCTGGCGAGGACATCCCGGGCGCCGGGTGTTGCCTCCGCGATGGCGTTACGCCACTGGAGGTCGTCGAATACGTTGTCGAAATCTGTGCTCATACCGCACCGCTCAGCGCTGCGCGCGTGTCGGAAACATCTATCTTCATCTGGCTGATCAGCGGCTCGACACCATCGAACTTCACCTCGCCTCGCAGCCGCTCAACGAACTCCAGCCGCACCTGCTGCCCGTACAGGTCACCTTCGAAATCGAGGACGTATGCCTCGACCGTCTGATGACCTCCGCCGAAGGTTGGCCGCACGCCGATGGACGTGGCCGCCATCTTCCGCTCGCCGCCGGTGTCTATCACCGTGGCGTAGATGCCGTTGGCGGGGACGGCAAGCTGCTCCGCAGGGGCGATGTTGGCGGTCGGGAAGCCGAGCTCCCGGCCGCGCCGGTCGCCGCTGACGACTTCGCCGTCGATGCAGTAGCTGCGGCCCAGCAACTGCGCCGCGCTCTTAACATCTCCGGCTGCCAGCGCCTTGCGAATCGCCGAACTGGAGACGGTGCCTGTCTCATCGCTAACCGGCGGCACCTGCACGATCCGCACTCCCTGTTCGTCGGCCAGCGGCGCCAGCTCTTCGGCTGTCAGCCTGTCGTGGCCGAGCCGGGCTCCTGGTCCGGTAACCAGCAGCCGAACGTCCGCCGATGCTTTGAGCATCGACAGAAACTCCGCGGCCGGCTGGTTGCGCAGACCTTCATCGAACTGGACCGGCAGAACGAGGTCAACACCAGTCTGCTCCAGCAAGTCGATGCGCTGATCGAGCGTCGCCAGGTAGGTCACGTTCGCAGACGGGTCAATCAGTGACCGCGGCTGCTTCTCGAACGTGACCGCTACAGATGCGAGCCCGGACTTCGCCGCCTCGCCCTGCAGGACCTCGAGCAGACGCCGGTGCCCGCGGTGGACCCCATCGAAGGTGCCCACCGTCACGGCAGCCGGCCGCCCGAGATCGAGGCTAGACAGCTTCTGTTCCAGGTCGCTCATGCCAGCAACGGCCTCCGGATTAGATGAAGGCCGTGTCTAGGCCAGCGCTCCTGCCGTCTTGCTCAGCGCGGCGCGCGCTTCGCGTACCAGCGCCGCCGTCGTGTCCCAGTCGACACAGGCGTCGGTGATCGATACGCCGTACTCCAGCTTCGACAGGTCGCTGCCCGCCTTCTGGCTCCCGGCGTTGAGGTGGCTTTCGAGCATCATGCCCGCGATGTCACTGTTGCCTGAGGTCCGCTGGTGCAGCACGTCTCTGAAGACGATGGGCTGCCGCTTGTGGTCCTTGCCTGAGTTGGCGTGCGAGCAGTCGATCACGATGTGCGGCTCGAACTCCGCCGACTTGAGGGTCCCGGTCGCTTTCGCCACCGCCGTCGGGTCGTAGTTCGGCCCTGAGGTCCCGCCTCGTAGCACGATGTGGCCGGCCTCGTTGCCGTTGGTCTTGACGATCGACACGTGGCCGTCGTCCTCGACCGACAGGAAGACGTGCGGCTCTCTCGCAGCCAACATGGCGTCGACCGCGATCTGAATCGAGCCGCCGGTGCCGTTCTTGAAGCCGATCGGCATGCTGAGGCCGGATGCCAGCTGCCTGTGCGTCTGGCTCTCCACCGTGCGCGCTCCGATCGCTCCCCAGCACACGGCGTCCGCCAGGTACTGCGGCGTGATCGGGTCGAGCCACTCGGTGGCCGTGGGCAGTCCCAGGTCCAGGACCTGCAGCAGGAACTCCCGCGCCATCGTCAGGCCGGTCGCGACGTCGAAGGTGTCGTCCAGGTGCGGGTCGTTGATCAGGCCCTTCCAGCCGACGGTCGTACGCGGCTTCTCGAAGTAGACGCGCATCACGACCAGCACCGAGTCCTTCACCTCTTCGGCAAGCTCGGCGAGCCTCTCGGCGTACTCGAGCCCGGCTTTGGTGTCGTGTATCGAGCACGGTCCGGTGATCAGCAGCAGCCGGTCGTCTTTTCCGGTGACGATGTCCTCGATCTGCTTGCGGCCGCTGGTGACCGTCTTCGTGATCGCCGGGGTCAGCGGAAGCCTGTCTGTGAACTGCTTCGGCGTCTCGAGGTGCGTGATGCTATCGATATTCAGGTTTTTGATCTGAGGCATTTCTATTTCTCTGTATCAGCGGGCACAGTTTCCCGCGGCGGGGATGTTCAACAAGATCGGGGCCGCAGGCGGTCGAAACGGTTACGCCGCAGCGGCGGGGCGGGTTGAGGACACGAGATGCGGCTTTTCAGCTGCTATACAGGTGCCCGTGCGTAAAGTACCCGCCAAAAGAAAAAGCGGCGCCGAAGAGGTGCGCCGCATACGCGAAGTGATAGGAACCGGCAGTCATAGACTGTCGGCACAAACTGAGGTGTGCGCTGTGATGTGACCCGTTCGTCATCATTTCACTGTCATCACTGGGCAGAAGCCAGGTCCGCGCGTAGCTTCACCGCGTCCTTCAAGTATACGTGTTTTATGTCTGACTGTGCACGCTCAGTGTTCCAGAACATGAGGATGCGGATGCACAGTTCCTGCGCGCCTGGCCTGTCGATCTCAACGGCGTTCAGGAGCGGGACATACTTCCAGCCAAGCGCCTCGCGTGCCGCCACGGCAGGGAACTCGGCGACGAGGTCCGGGCTGGTCGTGAACTGGACCGCGGCGAGGTCCTCCGAGTCGATCTCGTTCTGCGCCAGCATCTCGTTCAGCAGCTCGGCCGTCGCGCCGACTACCGCTTCGCGGCTGTTCGATTCTGCTGTTGTTGCGCCGCGCACGCCGCGCACTTTCATACTCATCGGCTCTCTCGCTGGCAGTTCGGATCGGCTGCCGGGTCGTCCTCGTAACGCGGCGGGCTATTCTGCCACGACTTTCCGGCGCGTGCCGGGCAGGACCTCCGCCACGAACTTTCCGGCACGGTCTGCAGCCCCCGAAGGATCGCCGTCTGCGATGGCGTTGACCAGCGCGCTGCCGATCACCGCGCCGTCTGCGTATGACGAGACCTCGGCGACATGCTCGGCGGTCGAGATGCCGAACCCGACGGCGACCGGTAGATCGGTCTTCGCCCGAACACGCTCAACGAGATCGGTGACGCGCTCGTTCACACTGGCGCGTGCTCCAGTTACGCCGAGCACCGACACGCAGTAGACGAAGCCCGACGCTCCCTCGCACGCGGTGGCTATCGCTTCGTCCGTCGAGGTGAGCGCCATGAGCGGCACCAGCGCCAGGCCGTAGCGGTCGCACTGCTCAAGCAGCGGCCCGGCCTCCGGCGTCGGCAGGTCAGGCACGAT
>JANQEF010000118.1 GCA_028278465.1 Dehalococcoidia bacterium
GCGAGACCAGCCACAGCGCCGTCCTGCTTCCACTGCACGAAGACTCAGAACGCTTCGTCGACCCCGACCTACAGACGCGACGACCCTGACCGTCGTCAAGTTTGCGTTGGATTACTACCCGGCGTTCTGGACACGGCCGCCGGTCACGCCTTCGCCCTTGAGCCGTTCCGCCGTTCCGCTGCCACGTCCCTGCCGCGCCATCAGGTCTGCGTCGGATCGCTGCCCGGCGTTCTGGACACCGCCGCCGGTGGCGCCTTCGCTCTTGAGCCGTTCCGCTGCGACGACCTCGCCGCCCGGTACTGCCAGATCGCAAACAGAGCGCCACCGAACAGCACAACGCTCAGCCAGCTGATCGAGCGATCAACCACCGTCAGCGAAAGCGCATCGGTATCGCCCGTCCCCAGTAGCACCAACAGTCCAGTCAGTCCGCCTTCCACGAAGCCGAAGCCGCCCGGCGTCGGAATCGTGGTCAGCATCGCGTTCGCCAGCGCAGCGAACATCACCACGCCGAACCCAATGTCGAGATCCAGCGCCTGAGAAACGAAATAGAACCTGGCGATCTCCAGCATCCAGCCGATCACGCCCAGCGCCATTTGCGGCGGCAACTGGCTGCCTCGGAAGCTGCTCAGCGTCCCCTCCTGGAACCGGCCATAAGCACCCTGCAGACGGCGCGGCAAAAAGCGCGATGCCCTCATACCGAGCAAGCGCATCGCTATCAGACCGGCGACCAGCACCACGACCAGCACGACGGCTGCCACCAACACAGCGCCCGGCACCTCGGCGTCGCCCGAAACCGTTACCCAGATCGCCGCCACGAACACCAGTGCAAGCACGGCAACCATGTCCTGCACACGCTCAGCCAGCACAGTTCCGAGGGACGAAGCGAACGGGCTCTTCGACTCTCGGCTCAGCGTCCAGCCGCGAAGCGCGTCGCCGAGTCGGAGGAACGCCACAGAATTGGCGAACCATCCCATCAGGATGATCCCACCCATCTTCGTCGAGCCGGGGACCGTCTTACCGTCCTGGCCGTCGATGTTGGCCGTGATGGCGATCAGGCGCCAGCGGAGGCCGCGGAACCAGAAGCTGACGTAGTAGGCGATCGCGGCAGCGAGGTAGAGAAGCGGGTCGATGCCCTTGATGTTCTCCCAGAGCTCGCTCCAGTCGAAATCGAAGACGCGCCAGAGCACGAAAGCGAGGATCGCTGCTCCTGCGAGCAGCGCGATCAAAGTCGGGACCGAGAGGATCTTGCTCCGGACGGCGCTGAACGATATCTGGCTTCCGTTTTCGTTCATCGGGGTTGCGCCACGCCGTGCCGTACGGCCGCGGGCATCTCTCGTGTTATCGGCTTCAGGTGCGGAACGCCGTTGCGGCGCGGGAACTCATCAGGCGTCTGACTGATCTTCATCCAGTAGACCATCGTGTCTGCGGCCGCATCGCCTGGCAGCGAAACCTGAACTGAAACGGCCGGCGCCGCGCCCAGCAACTCGGCCGCCCATTCGGCCTCGGCAAGCTCGTCGCTAACATTCGGTCCCTTCGCAGCTGCTACCGCGCCGCCAGCCGACACAAACGGCAGCGTTAGCTCTGCGAGCTCTGCAAGCTTTGCGACTCCCCTTGAAACGACAAGATCGTAGCTCTCGCGATGCGCCGCATCGTGCGCTACTTCCTCGGCCCGCCCTGTGACCACGTCGACATCTTCCAGTCCAAGGTCTTGTACGACCTGGCGAAGGAAATCAGTCTTCTTTCGAGATGAATCGAGGAGCGTCAGCGTCATTTCGGGAACGGCCAGTTTCAGCACGAGCCCCGGAATTCCGGCCCCGGCGCCGACGTCGAGCACTCTGCGGCCGGCGAACCATTCGACCGCCGGGACGTATCCGCCCGCGATCGGCGAGAGAAAGCGTAGCGACCGGATGAACAGCTCATCCCGCACGCGGTCCCAGCCCTTGACCCCGGTCAGGTTGAAGCGCGAGTTCGCCGACTCGATCAACTCGAAGTAGCGCTCGAACCTGCTCCTGAACGCATCGTCAGGGCCTATTCCGACAGCTTCTGCCGCCTCACACAGCTTTTTCAATTCAGGTCGCGCTACGCCTCTTCGGGCCGGTCACACTTGAAGGACATCCAAACCACTCTACGCCCGCTAACCCCGCGCCACCACATGTTCCGTCGTTCGGGTTCCACCGGTTTAGCTGGGTGCAATCCGCCGAATTGACGCCAAACTGGCCCGGTGCTAGCTTGCAAAAGCTCGATCTCGCCCATCTCCAGACTGGACCCGTCAGCTCACATGCGCATCGCTGTCTGCGCCAAGCAGGTGCCCGACCCGGACATCCCTCCCTCCCAGTTCAGGCTAGACAGCGCCGGCACAGCGGTTGAACCGCCCAGGAACGTCTCTCCAGTCGTCAATGGCTTTGATCTGAACGCCATCGAGGCCGCTGTGCGAATCAAAGAGGCGGCGGGCGACGATACCGAGATCACCATCCTCTCAGTCGGCCACGACTTCGCTCTCGACGTGATGAAGAAAGCGCTTGCCACAGGCTCCGACGCGCTCGTCCTCGTTGACGATCCTGCTGCGAACGATCTTGGTGCGACGGCGACCGCGAAGGTGCTTGCCGCTACGCTCGAACAGAACGGTCCGTTCGACCTTGTGCTGTGCGGGCGGCAGGCATCCGACTGGGACCAGGCGCATGTGCCTCTCTTCCTGGCCGAGCTGATGAACCTGCCGCCGGTCACGGTCGCACGCCGGATCGACGTGGACGGAGCGACAGCGAAGATTGAGCGCGTACTGACAGACGGCTTCCAGGAGGTCGAAGTCGCGCTTCCGGCGCTGGTGACGGTGACCAACGAGCTTGGTGAGCCGCGCTATCCCGCTCTCAAGGGCATCATGGCGGCGACCCGCAAGCAGCCGACCACGTATTCGCTGGCCG
>JANQEF010000189.1 GCA_028278465.1 Dehalococcoidia bacterium
GTGATCCAGGCGAACGCGGCAGCCAGGGCGATCTACGAGAAGCACGGATGGACTGTGCGGGAGCTCAGGCCGACAGGGGTCGAGGGCGTGCCGGTCGCCATCTACGAGATCGACCTGAAAGCGTGGGCCGCGGGTGACGATGCACGCCGCGGCCACACGAAGAACTCCGCCCAAACCTGAAGGGCGCGGTGGCTGGGCGGATAGAGAAGTGCTGTTCAGTCGAGTGACGCGCCGCTCACGACTACATCATCAGAACTGTGACGTGGATCCGTCGTGAAAAGGCGTAGCAGATCGTGAAATCTGCGTGAGCGAATCGGTATTGCGGCCGGCAACCATGCCACCGACAGCCGCTCCGCTGCCCTCAAGTAAGATAGTGCGCCGATTCACACCAACTCACTCCAAACTCAAGAATCCAGGACAAATGAAGACAACATCGTTCCGCACGTTCGCCCTTGGCACGCCCTGGCGCAACCTCAGCTACATCATCGTCGAGACGGACGAAGGCATCACCGGCGTCGGTGAAGCGCGGGTGCTCGGCAAGACTCACACCGTCGCCGAGTACCTGAAAGACGTCGAGCGCCATTTCATAGGACACGACCCTTTTGACGTCGAGGCGCTGTACAGGCGATTCACTCTGCTGGACTTCGGCAAGCCCGGCGAGGTTGTCTACACCGGCCTGGCGATGGTCGAGCTGGCGTTCTGGGACATCATCGGCAAGGCGACGGGCCAGCCGGTCTACAAGCTGCTCGGCGGTCAGGTGAAGGACCGCGTGCAGGCGTATGCGAACGGCTGGTACACGGTGGAGCGAGAGCCGGAGCAGTTTGCGGCGGCGGCGCAGAAGGTGATGGACCGCGGCTACCGGGCGATGAAGTTCGACCCGTTCGGCAACGGCGACATGGAGCTTGAGCGCGAAGAGTTCTATCGGTCGCTGGACCTGATCGAGGCGGTGTCAGCGGTTGCAGGGACGCGGGCGCAGATGATGATCGAGATGCACGGCCGCTTCGCGCCGCACCAGGCCCGTGAGATCGCCCGGCACATCGAGCGCTACAACATCGGCTGGATCGAGGAGCCGGTACGGCCGGGCGACACACCGGCTCTCGGCCGACTGCGCAACCACACTTCGCTGCCGATCGCGACGGGTGAGCGACTGTACGGCGCGCCGGAATTCCGTGAGATCTGGGCGAGCAACGACGTCGACATCATCCAGACCGACATCACGCAGTCAGGTGGCATTCTCGAGACGAAGAAGATTGCCTCGACGGCGGAGACGTACTCGATCATGGTTGCGCCGCACAATGTGGGCGGGATTGTGTCGACGATGGCGGCGCTGCACCTGTGTCTGACGCTGCGCAACGGCAAGATCCTGGAGCATTTCAACGACTTTGCGGACCCGCAAGTGAAGAAGGCGGGATCCGGCTACCCGGAGGTTGTGGACGGCTTCTTCCCGGTGCCGGACAAGCCGGGCTGGGGCATCGAGCTGGACGAGGACTTCATCCGCTCACAGCCGCCGGACGTGACGTCGGCGGGCGTGATCGCCGATCCTGGCCTGAACATGTTCGAGAACGCCAACTGGGCAAAGCGCGGGCAGCAGGAGTAGAGAGAGGGTCTTTCGCCTTATTCTGGTAGGGGCGCCGCTTGCTGCGCCCGGTCCCGGCGCAGCCGGGACGTCCGTGTTTCCTGAGTGGAGCGCAGCGGAGTCGAAGGATCTCTGCCGGGGACACTGGTCCTGACAGGACAAGCTTTCTGCACAAGAGACCCTTCGACTTCGCTCACGGAACACCCCCAACCCACCCTCTAACTCCCTCCCTGATAGGGAGGGAGGATCACCGCCCTACACCAACCCTGCCTCTTGCAACGCCGCCTTCAGTCGCACAACCTCTTCATTACTCAGCGGTGTTGATGGCTTGCGCGGCTGCGTGCCTTCGTAGCCCAGCAGGTTCAGCGCAGCCTTGATGCCTGCTGCACCGCGGCTGAGCACCTGCCAGTCGGCGTTGTTCAGCCGCTTCTGCATCTCCTGCGCCTCCGCCAACTTCCCGTCCCTCACCAGCGTCAGCATCTCTATAGTCTCGGCAGCCGCTATGTTGCCGAACATCAGGCAAGCACCGTCAGCGCCGATCGCGGCGCCCGGAAGCAGCAGCACGCCGTTCCCGATCCAGAACTTTTTCTCTGCAGGCACATGCATTCGGGTCATCGACTCGAACCTGATGTTGCCGCCTGCGATGTAGCCGTAGACGTTGTCCATCTCGCACACGGCGCCGATCATCTCAGGCGACCCGGCCGCCAGTGGCAGGCTCTGGCCGAACATGCCGGGCGCTGGCTGGTTGATCAGTAGCGCCGGCACCGGCAGGTTCGGGATCACCTGGTCGAAGTAGCCGTGCACGTCATCGGTCAGCCGCGGGATGCGAACGCGCACAAGCTCCGCTCCGGCCTCGGCCAGCGACTCAGCGATGCGGATCGACTCGCTCACAGACGGACTGTCGATACCGCCGACGATGAACTTCTGCCCTGCCCTGGCGTTGTTGACCGTTCGTATGATGTCGAGCCGCTCCTGCTCGCTCAGGAACGACTCCTCGCCGTTCTCCGAGTTGAGCATGAAGCCTGACAACGGCGTCTTCAGCCACCGCTCGACGTTCCGCTCGACCGCCCCGAAATCGACCTGATCGTCGGCCGTGAACGGCGTCGGGCTCGGTGCGATGACGATCGGGTCTTCAGTTGGAATCGGCAAGTTTTCTCTCCGTCAGGTTCATGCTGAGCCGTTGGACTTCGTGACTGGCGCAATCACAGCCCGACACCCGGGCGGCGGCACCATGCGTTTCGATCAGCGAAGTATATGGAGAGGCCGCCGGA
>JANQEF010000267.1 GCA_028278465.1 Dehalococcoidia bacterium
AATCACTTCTGCATCTCCGCGACTTCGGTGATCTCTACCGTCTGCTTTGTCCGGTACAGGGCGAATATGAGGGCCAGCGCAAGCGCTGACTCGGCCGCCGCCACGGCGATCACCAGCACTGCGAAGACGTGGCCTGTGAGAGCAGCACGCACCTCGTTGGCGGTCACGATTCCGCCGTCTGCCAATCCCGCCGGCGGTGTGAAGCGGGCGAATGCGATGGCGGCGATCACCACTGCGTTGAAGAGCAGCTCGAGCGACATGAGGAGAGCGATGGCACTGCGCCGCGAAAGCACGCCGTAGAGGCCGATGGCGAAGATGATTCCCGACACTAGCAGCACGTTTTCGAGGGTCACTAGCCGCCTCCCCTCTGCTTCTGCTCGACCCGCGGCGACCTCATCAGCGCCAGGCCGCCGAGGAGCGCGGCGACGATCACCAGTCCTACCGTCTCAAACGGCAGCACGAACTCCCTGAGGAGCAGGCCGCCGATCGTTCCGGTGCTGTCGTTCAGCACTCCGGTCTGGACGGGCGTGCCGGGAGTCAGGCCGATCCCGTCGACGTTCGTGATGCGCCCCTCGCCCGACTCCAACTCCTCTTCTACGAACTCACCCGCAAGCCCGGCGACGGCGTTTCCGTTGGTCAGGTCGGCGTTCAACGTCCAGTCGGTGTTGTAGGCCGTGATCGCGACCGCTGCGACCACAAGCGCTGAGACGGTGACCGATATGTACCTGAGCCGCGAGGGCTGGCTGCCCTGTGAAACGTCGGCGATCATCATCACTGAGAAGGCGATGAGGATCGAGACTGCGCCGACGTAGACAAGGATCTGCACGACGCCGACGAACTCCGCATTGAGCAGGAAGAAGATTGCCGAGACGCCGATGAAGCTGCCGGCAAGGAAGACGGCCGCCTTGAAGACGTCTCGAACCGTCACGACCATGATTGCGGCGCCGATGGTGATCGCCGACACCACCCAGAAGGCGAATGTCACGATGCCGGATGCTTCGAAGGCGTCGTTCACTTGCGCTCGTCCACCCAGCGTTGCTTCAGTTCTTCAGGCGACGGCTGCTCGTGCCGTCCGGCTTCGTAGTGGTCTTCGAGCTCTTGGCCCTTGAACGGGTTGAACTCCCGCTCTTCGAACTGTGGCCTGTACCAGCTCGAAGGCCGCTTCAGGTTGGCCTTCAGCTCTTCGACGTCGATCACAAGGTCGTTGCGCACGTAGTTGCCACGCTCGAACTGGCTGCCCATGTGCAGCGCGTCGTACGGGCACGCCTCGACGCAGAGGCCGCAGAACATGCAGCGGCCGGTGTCGATGTCGAACACGTCGATGGCGTAGCTCTCGCCCTCCTGCACGTCGATGCCGCCGGGGTGCGTGACGATCTTGATGATGCCCAGCGGACAGTACTTGGCACAGCTGGCGCAGCCGGTGCAGCGCGTCTCGTACCAGGTGAACTCGTTGCCTCGGAAGCGAGCCGACTGCTCCACCTTCTCCGGCACGCTGGCCATGAAGAGCAACGCCTTGATGCCCTCGCGCGGGTTCTCTCTGAGGAACTTCACCGGGTTGACGCCGGCATGCTTCGCGGCGCCCAGCAGCCCGACCTTGCGGTCCGGGTACTGGACGGTATGCGTGGGTCTCACGAAGTTGCGCATCGTGATCCCGAGGCCCTTGATGAGTCCCTGTCCTGGCATCAGTCGGCCGCTCCTTCCAGCGCCGCTTCTTCGGTCGCTACCGGATATTCGGAAAGCGCGGTGTCTTCATCGGCGTCGTACGGCTTCGCCGCGAGGAGCTTGCCGATCAGGTAGACGGACGGGAAGAAGACGATCCAGTTCACCAGCGCCATGATCCACAGCTCGCCGGTGCTGAACAGCGAACCGTCCGGCTCCCGGTCGGCCATCGCCGCGGTCAGGATGGCCGTGACGATCAGGTTGACCATCGTCAGCTCGAACAGCCCTTTCCACGCCAACGCAAGCACCTGGTCGATACGCAGCCGCGGCCAGGTCGCACGAATCCACACGATGACAAACAGAACTGCGACCACCTTGCCTGCGAACCAGATGTGCGATGGGATGAAGCTGAAGCCGCGCCAGCCGGAGAGGAAGACGGTCACGATGATTGCCGCTCCCGCGATGGTCGCCGCCCACTCCGCGAGGAACAGCACGCCGAACTTCATGCTCGAGTAGTCGTTCAGGTGCCCGGCGGCAAGCTCAGACTCCGCTTCTGTGAGATCGAAAGGCGTGCGGCTCATCTCAGCGAGCGCGGCCAGGAAAAAGACCAGGAAGCCGAGCGGCTGGACGATGATGAACGGGACGTCCTGCGCCTCGATCGTGCCGGTCATCGAGAGCGTGCCGGTGATCATCAGGACACCGAGCAGCGACAGCGCCATCGGTATTTCGTAACTGACGAGCAGCGCCACGGCGCGCAGGCCGGAGAAGATCGCGATGCGGTTGGCAGACGCCCATGCCGCCATCGCTATCGCAAGCCCGCTGGCCGAGGTGATGGCGATGACGAAGAGCAAGCCGATGTTGATGTCTGCGACAACGGTCCCGATGCCGACCGGTATCACGGCGAAGACCATCAGCACCGGCACCACCATGATGACCGGCGCCAGGTTGAACAGGAACCGGTCCGCCTGGTCGGGAACGATGTCTTCCTTGAACATTGTCTTGATGGCGTCGGCGACAGACGTCAGCGAGCCGAGCGGTCCCCAGCGGTTCGGCCCGACCCGGTTCTGGAACCGCGCCAGGATGCGACGCTCGCCCCAGATCAGCGCCAGGACCGCGCCCAGCGCTCCCTGGATGAACAGGTTCGTGATCACGAACGCCGTCAGCGCGAACGCGAACCACTCCCAGCTGGCCGGCAGGAAGCCACTGTCGTAGCCGTGCGAGACACACCCGTCGCTGTCGCCCGCCAGGTAGCAGTAGATGTTGCGGAACAGGGAGTTGTCGAGGAACGATTCGCTCACCTGTCCACCTCTCCCATGTTGAGATCGATGGAGCCGAAGCTCACGAACAGGTCACCCATCAGCGTCCCGATCAGCATCTCCCGCAGTAGCGTCAGGTTAATCAGCGAAGGCGCTCGCACGTGGCAGCGGTACGGCGATATCCCGCCGTCCGAGACGAGATAGAACCCGAGCTCGCCCTTCGAGCCCTCGATCCCCGCATAGGCGTCGCCGGCGGGCGGTCTCACGAGGTAAGGCACATCGTCGTGCGGCGGCCGCACCAGTCCGGGCTCGATCTGCTCAATGCACTGGCGGATGATCTTGATGCACTCTCGCATCTCCTGCATGCGTACCCAGTAGCGCGCGAAGTTGTCGCCGGCCGTGTGCAGCGGGCGCTCGAACTCGACGCGGTCGTAGTAGTCATACGGGTCGCGGTGACGCAGGTCCCAGTCGACGCCAGAGGCGCGCAGCATGGGCCCGGTGATCGAAGCGTCGATCGCCACCTGTGGGTGCAGCACCGCAACGCCTTTCGTGCGGGCGAAGATGATCTCGTTGCCGGTGAGATAGCTCTCTAGCTCGTCTATACGGTCCGGCAGCGCGTCGAGGAAGTTGTCGAGTGTCGGCCAGAACTCCGCCGGCGCGTCCATGAAGACGCCGCCTGGCCGCAGGTACGAGTTGGTGATGCGAGCGCCGCAGAGCATCTCGAACATCGACAGCACAGTTTCGCGCTCTCGCATGGCGTAGGTGAGCGGCGTTCCCCACGCGCCGAGGTCCTGCAGCAGGAAACCGATGGCGACCATATGGCTGGCGATGCGCTGTAGCTCGGCGGCGATCATGCGCAGCCAGACGCCGCGCGGCGAAGGTTCGATGCCGCAGAGCTTCTCGACCGCCAGTATGTACGCCTGATTGGACAGCATCGAAGAGACGTAGTCCATGCGGTCTGTCAGCGTGACGACCTGCGCGTAGGTGCGCTCTTCGGCCAGCTTCTCGGAGCCGCGGTGCAGGTAGCCGAAGATCGGCTCGACGTCGGTGATCTCCTCGCCGTCGAAGGTGACGCGGAACCGGAACACGCCGTGCGTGCTCGGGTGCTGCGGCCCCAGGTTGATCGTTATCGGCTCTGTCTTGAGCGTCACTTCAGGTCTTCCACCGGCACCAGTGACTGGTCATATGTGGCGAAGTCTTTGCGCAGCGGATGGCCGGGAAAGCCTTCCCACAGCGCGATCCGCTTCAGGTTCGGGTGGCCCTCGAAGTGGACACCCATCAGGTCCCATACCTCGCGTTCCTGCAGCTCGGCTCCGCGCCAGACAGGGGTCACGCTCGGCACAGCCGGCTCCTCCCTGCCCCAGCCGCACTTCGCCTTCAGCACTGCCTTGGCGTTTTTCGGCAGCGATGTCAGGTGGTAGACCATCTCGAAGTGGTCCACGTAGTCGACCGCGGTCACGCCGACGAGCAGGTCGAACTTGAACTCCGGCCTGGAGCGCAGACCTTCGCAGACCTCGCGGACCTGCTCGGGCTTGACCCAGGCATCGGTGTCGTTGCTGTCGACCGTCGAACCGGGAGCGAACGCTTCGATGGCCTCTGCCAGCTTCTTTCCTGACCATGATCGGGTCATGCCAGGCCCGCCGCGGTGCCGGAGAGGCTGTAGCGCTTGATCTTCTCGTGGAGCTGCATAATGCCGTAGAGCAGAGCGTCCGGCCGCGGTGGGCAGCCGGGCACGTAGACGTCCACCGGCACAATGTGATTGACGCCGGGGACGACGGAGTAGCTCTCGTAGTACGGTCCGCCGCTTGTTGCGCAGACGCCCATCGAGAGCACCCACTTCGGCTCCGCCATCTGGTCATAGAGCCTGCGCAGCGGCACCGCCATCTTCCAGGTCACGGTGCCCGCGACGATCATCAGGTCGGCCTGCCGCGGCGTCGCCCTGAACGCCTCCATGCCGAACCGCGCGATGTCGAACCGGCTCATCGCCGTGGCGATCATCTCGAAGGCGCAGCAGGCAAGGCCGAACTGCAGCGGGAATACCGAGCTCTTACGCGCCCAGTTGAGTAGCGTGTCGACCGACGTGATGATGGCGCTGCGGTTCAGGTCGTCTGGCGAGCCAACCAGCGGCTCGGCGAACGGCTCCAGGTGAGTCGCCTTCATCTGGTTGATCTCGCGGCCTTCGTCGGTATCCGTGTCCCAGGTTGCCTTGATCAGCGACTCGCCGGGATAGAAGTCGGTCGCGGCGCCGTACACGCCCTGCAACTCCTCTATGAGCAGCTTCTTCTCGTCGCTCATTGCCACTCCAGCGCTTTCTTGCGCCATGCGTACAGGTAGCCGACGGTCACGATGAACAGGAACACGAGGACTGCGCCGAGCGCGGCCCAGCCAAACTGGCTGGACAGGACACCGTGGCGCACGGCCCACGGGTAGAGGAGAACGGTCTCGACGTCGAACGCCACGAACAGCAGCGCGTAGTAGTAGTAGCGGAAGTTGAAGCGCGAGGGTTTCGGGCTGAGCGGACGCATGCCGCCTTCATATGGAGCGCGCTTGATCCGGGTGGTCCGCTGCGGCCTGATCCTGATGAATGAGGCCATGTAAGACATGCCGAGCATGCCGAGCGGGACGCCGACAGCGACAGCGAAGAATATGGCGAGGATCGCGTAGCTTCGGAAGTAGTCTTCGAACATTAATTCGCTTCCGCGTCAGACCTGTCTGAAAAGGCTTCAGAGGGGCGCGGGCAGCATAGCATCGGCGCAGTTTGCCAGCAAGTGAAAAAGCGCACAATCCAGTTTGGAAAGACGGTTTTCCGAACTGGGCAAGGGGAAGCGGTTCCCGGCTAATCGAAGACGATTACGCCGCGGCCGTCTTCGCCGCGCGCAAGCGCGTCGTAAGCCTCGTTGATCTCCGCCAGCGGGTAGCGTCGGGTGATAAGGCTGTCGACG
>JANQEF010000301.1 GCA_028278465.1 Dehalococcoidia bacterium
TGGCAACAGACGCGGTTCGCGTCACCGGAAAGAGTTGTGTGTGGCGGTCACGGGCCGAGACCTTCGAACGATCCTATCGAGAGATGGGGCTTGAATTGATCTGAAACACGGCGCGGCTTTGGCCGGAATCCGGGCCTCAGTCGCAACGGGGATCGTCGATTGACCGGTTAAACCGCCGGTGCTAGGTTCCACTCGACGCTCGAATCGCCGAGCCAGCCCTCTCGAAAAGCTCCGAATCAACGGACAGGGAACCGATGAAATACTCCTTCTTCATGATGCCGCTCCACCTGCCGAGCGAGAACCCTGCGCTGGCGTTCGACCGCGACATCGACCTGATCAACTACGCTGAGGAGCTGGACTTCGACGAGTTCTACATCGGCGAGCACCACACCGCTGGCTGGGAGACGATCCCGTCGCCCGAGATGATCCTTGCCAAGGCGTCCGCCACCACTCACCGCATCAAGCTCGGCACATCGGTCGTCAGCCTGCCCTTCCACCACCCGTTCCTCGTCGCCGAACGCTTCGCCTTCCTCGACCACATCACACGCGGCCGCGCCGTCCTTGGCGTCGGGCCGTCCAGCCTGCCGCCCGACATCCAGCTCTTCAACATCCCGGTCGCCGACCTCAACCCGATGATGCGCGAATCGACCGAGATCATCGTGAAGCTGCTGGAGTCGCCGGAGCCGGTTACCTACGAAGGCAGGTACTGGTCGATCAAGGACATGTCGCTCCAGCTGCGGTCTTACCAGCAGCCGCGGCTCAAGATGGCGACGGCGTCGGTCGGCAGCGAGCGGTCGCTCGAGTTCGCCGCCATGTACGACATGATCCTGTTCTCGCTGGCGGGCGGCGGTCCACCGAACGGAGTGCCGCTGAACGAGCAGTGGGACAAGGTTGAGTTCCACGGAGCCCGCCACGGCAAAAGGCCGGACCGCGACGACTTCCGGGTCGTGACCTACGTGCACCTCGCAGACACGCACGAGGAGGCGTGGAGCCAGGTGCGCGAGGGCATCATCCGTGACGTTCACAAGTACTTCTACACGATCAACAAGCCGGACGGCTGGCTGGTGAGGCCAGACCAGGACCCGGACTCGCTGACCGCCGAGGAGATCGTGCAGAAACGGCGCTGGATCATCGGCACGCCGGACGAGGCGATCGAACAGATCCAGCAACTCTACGTCGAGGCGGGCGGCTTCGGCGGGCTGATGATCGCCACACACGAGTGGTCTGACCAGGCGAAGATCAAGTATTCGCTGGAGCTCTTCGCCCGCTACGTGATGCCACACTTCCGCGGCCACACGGCCGACCTGAAGCAGGCGTGGCAGAAGACGATAGACGATCGTAAGGCAGGGCTTATCCCGGAGATCGCCGGGCCGCCGCAGGATCCGCCGCCCGTCTACGAGCACAAGAGCAACCTCCACGTTAAGAGGTAGCGATCAGCGGTGACGAACGCCGTAACAGCGGCTGCGATAAGGAACGACCATGCGCGGAGAGCTTGAAGGAAAGGTCGCAGTGGTAACCGGCGCCAGCTCCGGCATCGGCAAAGCGACCGCGATCAAGATGGCCGAGTCAGGCGCGAAAGTCGTGCTGGCAGCGCGGCGAGAAGCCGAGAGCCAGGAAGTGGTCGAACAGATCACCGGCAGCGGCGGCGAGGCTATCTTCGTCAGGACCGATGCGTCCGACGAAGACGACATCCGCAACCTGATGGCGACGACGGTCGAGACCTACGGCAGGATCGACTGCGCCTTCAACAACGCGGGACGCGGCGATGGCACGCCGCTCCGCTGGCACGAGCAGGATGTGGAGTTCTACGACCAGACCGAGGCGCTGAACATGCGCGGCGTCTGGCTCTGCATGCGGCACCAGCTTGCGCAGATGGTGGAACAGGGAAGCGGCGCCATCGTCAACAACTCGTCGGTGGCCGGTCTTACCGGACTGCCGGGTCCGGCGTACACAGCTACGAAGCACGGAGTCATCGGCCTCACCAGGACCGCGGCGATGCACTACGGCAAGTACGGCATCCGGGTCAACGTGATCTGCCCGGGCGTCATCGACACACCGATCATCGCAGGCGTGCCGGACGAGATCGGCGAACAGTTCCGTCAGCGCATCCCGCTCGGGCGCTCAGGCACAGCTGACGAGATCGCGGAGACGGTGGTGTTCATGTGCTCAGACCGGGCGTCCTATATGACCGGAGCGGCCATCACGGTGGACGGCGGCATCATGCAGGGCATAGTCCACGGCATCCTCGACAAGTAGCGGACCTGCGAAGCGCGCCGCCGTCCACAATCCGCAGGCCGGAGAGAACCAGAAGTGAGCGACTCAACAGAGCACAACAGGGAACTGCTGCGAAGGTACATCGACGAGCTCTGGTCGCAGGGGAAACTCGAAGTCGCAGATGAGATCATCCACCCGAACACCCGGAACATGCGCGGCACACCGATGTGGGACAACGGTCCGCAGTCGGTGAAGCAGGCGGTCAACGAGGCTCGGGTGAGCGCGCCCGATCTGACTCGGAAGATCGACGCCATGGTGGGCGAAGACAACATGGTGGTCGTACTGTCCACCATCACCGGAACGCACACGTCGAGTGAAGGAAATATCCCACTGCCGCCAACGGGCGTGAAGCTCTCGATGACCGGCGTGGCAGCGTTCGAGATCGAAGACGGCAAGATCGTCGCCGAGCCGTGGAACCACTGGGACTTCAGGGACCTCACAGTCCCGCTGGCGAAGGCGTTCGCAACGCGCTGGTTCGAAGAGGGCTGGCTGAGCCGCGACCCCGAAGTGATCAGGCAGTTCTTCGACGAAGACTACGTCGGCCACATCTTCGGCGGCTATCCCGGACAAACCGGCCAGGGGCGCGACGCCGTCGT
>JANQEF010000307.1 GCA_028278465.1 Dehalococcoidia bacterium
CGCCTGAGGGAATTGAAGACTTCCTCATCGAGTGGGACTTCGGTGACGGCACCGGCCGCCAGGCCGTTACGGGCGTGGCGCCTGTGAACACCGAAGGCCGCGTCATCTCGGCGCCTGTCGTCCACACGTACAACGACGATACCGACTCGCCGTACATCGTGAAGGTGAACGTGACCGGCACCGGTGAGTCCGGCGCCGCCGAGGGCGAGGATGTGATGGTGGTGACGGTCAACCGTGTACCGCCGATCGAGGTGTTCGCGGGCGACAACCGCGTCGTCGATGCCGGCGAAGAGCTGACGTTCGAGGGTAGCTTCACGCGGCCGGACGGCGTCGACTCGCTTACTTACACCTGGGACTTCGGTGACGGGTCTGCGCCCGTGACCGTGGATGCCGACCCGGAGTCGACGAAAGCGGAGATCACGCACGCCTACGCCAACAGCCGCCCGCGCAGCTACGACGTTGTGCTGACGGTACGCGGCGAAACGGACGCAGGCTCCACGGAAGGCACGGACCGGCTGTCTGTTGACGTGGAGGAGCCGGAAGGGCTGACCTCAAGCGGCTTCACGCCGGGAGAGAGCGGACGCTCTGCATTCAGGATGCTCTCTTCGATTGGCGCCGGCCTCGCTACGGCGGCCATCTGGATCGGGGTGCTAAGCCCGATCTGGATCATCGCCGGCGTTGGCTTCTACGTCTACTACAGGAACCATCGGCGGAACGTCACTCGCCGCACCTCGGAGAGGCTGGCCTCGGCCGCACGGTCCGAGGGTTCGGAAAGCTGATAGGCGACCGCTGAGTCCGGCCAGGCTGAGAACGGCCGGACTGATCGAAGCTCCCTGCGTGGTGATCCAACTGCGCAGGGAGCTTTCGCGTCGGCGCGACGCTGTTGCAGAGTCGAGCATCCCATCTGCCACAATTGCAACTCGGCCCGAACTGCGGTTCCAACATCGGCCAAAACCTCTCCGGGAGATGTCCATTGCTCAGCGAAAAACAGAAAGAACTCTGCGAATCCTCGGACACCGACTTCTCCGACCTGTCGGCGCTGTTCCTCAACTGCACGCTGAAGCAGTCTCCGGAGCTCTCGCACACCGAAGGGCTGATCAAGATCTCGCAGGCGATCATGGAAGCGAACGGCATCAGCACCGAGATCCTGCGGCCGGTCGATCACGAGATCGCCACGGGCGTCTACCCGGACATGACCGAGCATGGCTGGAGCGCCGACGAGTGGCCTTCGATCTACGAGAAGGTGAAGGCCGCCGACATCCTGGTGCTGGGCTCACCCATATGGCTCGGCGACAAGTCGTCGGTCTGCGCCCAGGTGATCGAGCGGCTGTATGCCAGCTCCGGCGATCTGAACGATGCCGGCCAGTATGCCTACTACGGCCGTGTGGGCGGCTGCCTCATCACCGGCAACGAGGACGGCATCAAGCACTGCGCCATGAACATCCTGTACTCGCTGCAGCACCTTGGCTACACGATCCCGCCGCAGGCCGATGCCGGCTGGATCGGTGAGGCCGGGCCGGGTCCGTCGTACCTCGACGATGAAGGCGGACTGAACAACGATTTCACAAACCGCAACACGACGTTCATGACCTGGAACCTGATGCACTTCGCGAGGATGCTGAAGGATGGCGGCGGCGTCCCGGCGCACGGCAACCAGAGGTCGCTCTGGGAGGCAGGCTGCCGGTTCGACCACCCGAACCCGGAGTACAGGTAGGGGCATTGGCGGCTGCACCCGCGTTTCCTGAGCGGAAGTCCGACGAAATCGGGCTGAAGTCGAAGGATCTCTAGCTGGAGCGCGCGCCGTCGCAGGAAGGCCGGAGCCGCGTGCCCTTCCCTCCGGACTTCGCTCAGGGCAAGCCAGCTGAGGATGGCAGCCCTTCCCTCCCATATTGGGAGGGGATTAAGGGGAGGGTTATTCGCCCTGATGAGGACGAGCGGGTCTGTCACCATCGACCCTCCCTCTAACTCCCTCCCAAGCTGGGAGGGAGAACCACTTCGTCCCGAGCCTGCGCGAGGGACCCGAATGCGCGGGGCGACCCGTCTGCGGTTGTCTCTGAATCAGCGTCCGGCGTCGCTGTTCGAGGAGTGCGAGCTTGACGGTGAGTTGGGCCCCGCCCCCTCATCCGGGTCTTCGCTGCCGCTCAGGACGAAGATGGTCGCGGCGTCACCACCGACCCTCCTTCTAGCTCCCTCTAGCTCCCTCTAGCTCCCTCCCAAGCTGGGAGGCATCTTCCCTCTCCCAGCGGGAGAAGGCGCAGGATGAGGGAGAAACGGTCTCACACTGAGAGGTCAGATTCCTCGGCTTCGCTCGGAATGACAAAGTTCCGAGCACGCCCACCGCCGCTCGATTCATCTCTTGCCGCGCGGTAGAATCCCGCTCTCGGGCTCACCATCCTCTAGCAACTGGCGATCGATATGAAAAACTGGAAGGCATGGGTCGTCGTCCTGATAGTGGTCGCCGCGGGGATCGGCGCCCTGTTCTTGATTCCGGAACGTGACACGCCCAACCCGGGCGTGGATCCCGAGGCTGGTCGAGACCGCCTGCGCCCGCAGGATCCGTAGCCTCTACCGATGCCACCCTCACCACGGGTGGTACCATGGAGTTGTCGGCCGGTCACGAAGTCCGCACCACGCGTAGACGCTGACCGGCTCACCGGCGCACAGCAGGCTCCCAGCCGGGATCGCGCCGCAACACCTTCCTTCGTTCCAGTCACTGTTGTACGGGCCGATCACGCGACGGCCGCGCGCGGAAAAACGCGCGTGACCGAACATCCGGAAATCAAACAGTGACCCAGACCTCCTCCGCAGCAAGCGGATTCGAATCATTTGGACTTAGCCGGAACATCCTGCGCGGCATCGAGTTCGCCGGATACATCGACCCGCGCCCGATTCAGGCCGAGGCAATCCCTACCCTTCTCGAAGGCGGCGACGTTCTCGGCCTTGCGCAGACCGGCACCGGCAAAACTGCGGCCTTCGCACTGCCGATCCTGCAGCAGCTATCTGAACACGCAGGCAGATCGCCCTCAGTGCTCATCTTGGCGCCGACGCGCGAACTCGCCAGTCAGATCAACTCCGACATCACCGAGCTCGGCCAGTTCACCTCGGTCCGCTCGACCACCGTCTACGGCGGCGTTCCTATCAAGCGCCACATCGAGGCGCTGCGCTCAAAGCCCGAGATAGTCGTCGCCTGTCCCGGACGCCTTCTCGACCTTCACCGGCAGAGAGCGATCGACCTGAGCTCGATCCGCACGCTGGTGATCGACGAGGCGGACCACATGCTGGACCTCGGCTTCCTACCGGACGTCCGCGCCATCATCGACCTCGTTCCCGGAAACCGCCAGACGATGCTCTTTTCCGCAACGATGCCGAAGGAGATCAGGCAGCTGGCGGACAGCGTTCTGCATCGTCCGAAGACCGTCGACCTCGGCAACTCGAAGATCGTCTCGACCATCGACCATGAGCTCTATCCAGTCTCGCAACGGCAGAAACTTCCGCTCCTGCAGTATCTGCTCAACGACGGCGTGTTCTACTCGGCCATCGTCTTCACTCGAACGAAGCACAGAGCGCTGCGCACCGCCCGGCAGCTGAAAAACGCTGGCTTCGACGCCGTGGCGCTGCAGGGCAACATGTCGCAGCCGCAGCGTGACCGCGCCATGAAGGGTTTTCGCGACGGGCGCTACCAGGTGCTGGTTGCCACCGACATCGCATCCCGCGGCATCGATGTTGCCAACATCTCCTATGTGATCAACTTCGACTTCCCGAGCACTCCCGACGCCTATATTCATCGCATCGGGCGCACCGGCCGCTCAGAGCAGACCGGGAAGGCGTTCACCTTCATGACGCCGGATGACGAGGATTCGGTTGCCGCTCTCGAGCGGAAGCTGGGCAAGACGGTGAACCGCTGCGTACTTCCAGAGTTCGCGGAGGACACGGCAGAGGGCGACGGAAGGCAGAACGGCAACACGCAAACCGGCGCAGGCCGGAGTCAAAAACGGTCAAAGCCTGAGTCCGCTCTTGAAGCGGCGCAGCGGCGCCTCAACCAGCGCTCCGGCGGGCAGGATGGTGACCGCTCACGCAGACCCGGTGGAAACGCGAAAACCCACGGCGGACACCAGTCTTCCCGTGGCAGGCGGTCTCGCTCCCGGCACCGGAAACACGCCCGGCGAGCCTCCTGAGACGGTTCCAGGTCTACCGACCCTTGCGCCCTTGTTCAGCGGTTTCAGCTGTCAGAGCGTTCGACTCCGCATCGCCCTTTTTGCGTCACCAGCCCATCAACCGCCTCGTATAAGATCGATTGCGCCGCGACCGCTCGCGCATCGACCGCCAAACCTGCTCCGCAAGAGGTTGAGACGTGCTCAGTGAAAAGGCGACGAAACTGGACCATGTCCGGGCGAGCGTGCGAGACCGGGTGCTCTGGCTCGCCACGGCCATCGTCAACCACGCCAACAACGTGCGGCCGAACACCGACGGCACAAAGGTCGGCGGCCACCAGTCCTCATCCGCATCCTCGACCGCCCTGCTGACCGCTCTCTTCTTCGAGACTCTCGAAAGCAGCGACCGCGTCGCCATCAAGCCGCACGCCTCGCCTGTCTTCCACGCCATCAACTACCTGCTGGGCAACCTGGACGAGCGCTACCTGGAGCAGTTCCGCCAGTACGGCGGTCTGCAGGCCTATCCGAGCCGCACGAAAGACCCCGAGATAGTCGACTTCTCGACCGGCTCCGTAGGACTTGCCGGACCGGCTGCCGCTTTCGGCGCGCTGACCCGCGACTATCTCGAACTACACGGCTTCGAACCAACTTCGGGCCGCTTCTACGCGCATCTCGGCGATGCGGAGCTGGATGAGGGCTCGATGTGGGAGGCGGTGATCGAGCCCGCGCTATCAGGTCTTGGCCGCTGCACATGGATCGTCGACGTCAACCGCCAGAGCCTCGACCGCGTTGTTCCCGGCATCCGCATCAGGCAGTACATGGACATGCTGGAGGCGAACGGCTGGACCGTGTTCACCGCCAAGTACGGCGACAGCCTGACGGAGTTGATGGAGCGGCCCGGCGGCGAGGCGCTGCGGCGGCGCATCGACGACATGCCGAATGAG
>JANQEF010000313.1 GCA_028278465.1 Dehalococcoidia bacterium
TCCAGGCGCCTGTTGAGCCGCCGGAGCCGGCAGAGCCCGCCGCTCGTGATCTCTTCATCGCCACCAACGCCGACGGCGGAGAACTCCTGCTGCCTTACATCGAGGCATCTGGGAGCCAGAGCGACTACTCCATCATCCTCGCAGTAGATGCAGACTTTGATACGCCGGAACTCATCGATACGATCGAGTTCGAGATCAGTGGCCAGGCCAGCACCGAAGCGAAGTCCGCCGACGTGGTGCGCCTCGACTTCGGTGACCTTGCCAACTTCCTTGGCGAAGAGGATCCGGGCCTGTTCGTCGGCTTCCAGATGGTCGGCAACCAGGACGTCTCCTACGGCCGCGGCGGCGATTTCGACAAGTGGATCGACATCACCTCGATCTTCGGGACGCCTGAGCGCAGTGGGATCCTCCCGGTAGAGCAGACAGACGGCTCAGGCGACTCATCGCTCGCCGAGTTGCTGTTCGAACAGGCGACGGGTGATTTCAATCCCGCGCACGCCGCTGCGATAGAGGACGAGACAGGAAAATCGCCGTTCCTGGACTTCCAGCAGGTCGCTTCGCCTCCCGGCACTCTGGTGTTCGTGCACGAAACGTTCGACCGGGTCGAGGAGCTGGTTGGAACCACCGAGGAGCGGTTCAAGATCGAGTTTGTGATCGACGCCGAAACCGGGCTCGTCACACGGGCGACGCGCACCCAGCAGTTCGAGGCGGTCGGTTTGATCAACGCCAGTACACTGCTGGTACAGCGCTACGAGATGTCGTACGAGCCGCAGGTGATCAACATCCCGCAGGCCGGTGCTCCCTCCGTCGAAACAGACCCGGCCCGCATCGCCGCGTTCCAGGCGCTGTTCGAGTGACCGAAGGTCCGACGCCCTCTCCCGGCAGCAGCTCAGACTCGATCCAGCACCACTCCGTCATCATCGTCGGCGCCGGACCCGGCGGCCTGGGCGCTGCGGCGGTGCTCGAGGGTTGGCACCCGCACTTCAAAGGCGACTTCCAGTACCCGGTCTACGAGGTGCAGCAGCTCGCCGAGCAGTACCGCGACTGTCCGCTCGAGCTGGATCAGCGCCGTGTCCTGCAGGAAGGGCTGCGTCCCATCGAGTTCTTTCGCATGCGACATCACCCGACGCAGGAGGCACAACCGCTCGAAAACTGGACGCTCGGGCACAGCAAGAAGCGGCGTGTCGACTGGAAGCTGCTGTCGCTCGAACGGCCCGGCGGGCTGTGGAACGGCGTGCCGCGTGAGCAGCTGACGCTCGGCCCGGCCCACTGGATGGAGCTGGCGCCATACCCGATGCTGCAGTTCTACGCGGACACCGGGCGGGAGCGCGACCCGAACGAGCTGATCCACAAGAGCGATATCGTTCCGTACTACCACGCCTTCGCCGAGAGGCTCGGGCTGAACGACCATATCCAGACCGGGACCGAGGTCACTTCGATCCGGCCGCTTTCTGAGGATGCCGGGCCGCGGTTCATCGTCGAGGCCGATACCGACGCCGGCCGACAGTGGTACACCTGCGACTACCTGGTGTTTGCGGTCGGGCCCAAGTCTTCGCCGCGGCACCTGGTGGCAAAGGGCGTCGATCAGCCGTATGTGCAGTTCAGCTATCACCATGCCGACGATCTGCCCGGCGAGCGCGTGATGGTGATCGGCGGCGGTAGGTCGGCAGACTGGGCGGCGACTGAGTGCCACGACGCCGGGAAGACGGTGGTGTACGTGATGCGCCAGACTCCGGAGCCGCACCTGAAGCTGATCGACGAGTCTCAGCACCTGCCGTACTACCGGCGGATCGCCGAGATACTGGCCGGAGACCAGCAGCGGTTCGGGTTGCTGTACGGCTCTGAGGCACGTGAGTTCCGGCCTGACGGCGAAGTTGTGATCTCCACGCCGGAGGGCGAGGTCACGCTGAGCGTCGATCACGTGGTGGTCGAGATCGGCGGGGAGCCTGACTACGGATTGCTGCAGGGGTTCCAGCCGTTAAGCCTGGTGCCTAAGCGGGACAACTTCCGGTTCCAGGTGATGCAGGTGCAGACTGACCAGGCGACGTTCGAGTCGGTGGACATCGCAGGGCTGTACCCGGCGGGATACCTGTCGCAGGGCACCGGGCTGTCAGTGATCGGCTTCCACTGCGGCGCGTACCTGATGGCATCCGACATCCTGCGCCGCCTGGGCTACTTCAGCGGGTAGGTGAAGGGCGATCATCCCTCCTGGCTTCGGGTGTCCACTTGCGGGCGCGAGCTTGAGGGAGGGTATGCCGCCATCCTGAGCCCGTCGAAGGGTGGCGGGTGTTCCCTGAGCGACGGGTACCCGCCCGCGGGTGAGGGTCTCTTCTGTAGAGAGCTCGTCCTGTCAGACCCGACTGTGCATGCCAGAGATCCTTCGGCTTCGCTGCGCTTCGCTCAAGAAACACGCTTCGTCCCGGCGGAGCCGGGACCGGGCGCGGCCGGGTGCCTGCTTGCGGGCGCGCCCCTACCAAATGAGGAAAACGACGCTGCGCGTCCCTACGCGCTGGCTACCTTCGGGGCGAAGGTCACGTAGACCGTGTCGCAGTTCGGGCACCGGTCGTGGGTGTACGCTGGCACCACGTGATCGCAGTGCATGCACCGCACATCGCAGGCCTTCGCCCGCATCGCAGCATTCGCACGCGTCTCCGCACCGCAGCTGGAGCAGTGCGGAGCCGACGGCGGCACGT
>JANQEF010000043.1 GCA_028278465.1 Dehalococcoidia bacterium
TCGACCTGACGCACCTCGCGTCACAGCACCTGCGGGCGGCGAAGGACCTAGGCTCAGGCGACGGCGTCGACGGGGCGCTGGCGGCGGCAGGCCGGGCGCTGGAGATCAACCCGCAGTACGAGCCGGCGCTGGTGACGTATGCGTCTGCTCTCGCAGCCAATCACAGGTTCCACGAGGCGATCGAATGGGCCGAGAAGGTGGCGGTCAACTCCCGGTTGAGCGGTGATGCGCTGGCGATCATCGGCGACGCGCACCTTGCGCTCGGTGACTACGATACGGCCGCGGATTTCTACAGGACTCTGGACGCTTTCAGCCCGGGAAGGGCTTCGCTGTCTCGGCAGGCTCACCTGGCGTTCCTGAACGGCGACACTGACGGTGCAGTCGCACTGGCGAAGATGGCGGCGGAGGCGGCGCTGGAGTTCGGCGTCACCTCCCACGAGGCGGCATGGCACCTTTCGGCGATCGGCGAGTTCTACCTTGCGAAGGGCGAGGCGACGACGGCGCTGAAGTACTTCGAACGGGCTCGCGAGCTGGCGCCAGACCACGTCTTTGCGCTGGCGGGAACGGCGCACTCGCAGTGGATGTCGGGCGACCTGGCGGGTTCGGCGGAGACCTACGAGGTCGCTCTGGCACAGGCGCCGGATGACACCGGGATCATGGTGGAGCTGGCGGATGTCTACGGAGCGATGGGGCGAGACGACGAGGCGGGCGCGCTGGTTGCGAAAGCTATCGAGGAGTTGAGGGGATCGCTGGGGTCGTCGCCTGAGCTGGTGAGACGTGAGCTGGCGCAGTTGCTGGCGGATGGCGGCGAGGAGACTGAGCTGGCGGTAAGGCTGGCGCGTGAGGAGGTGGCGGAGCGGCAGGATGTGTACGCGTATGACCTGCTGGCGTGGGCGCTTCACAGGGCCGGCGAGCATGAGGAGGCACGGACGGCTGTTGAGCGAGCAATGGCGCTGGGGACTCGGGATGCGTCGATCTCCTACCACGCCGGCGTGATCTACTCGACGCTGGACATGGACGACGACGCTCTCAGGGCGCTACGGGCCGCGCGCGACATCAACCCGAACTTCTCACTGGGCGACGCCGCGCATGCGAAGAAGCTGCTGGAGGAGTTGGAGGGGGCGAGTTAGGCAGCGCCGGCGTTTCCTGAGCGCAGCGCAGCGGAGTCGAAGGATCTCTGCGGTGCAGAGTCGTCCTGACAGGACGACAGATTCTGTGAGAGACCCTCACCCGCAAGCGGGTACCCGTCGCTCAGGGAACACACCCACCCCACCCTCTAGCTCCCTCGCGCCCAGAGGGTACCCGAAGCTGGGAGAAACCCTTCGTCCCGAGCAGGTGCGAGGTTCAGGGTGGGTGGGGCGACCCACCCTGAACCTCTCGCTGCATCAACGACAACTCTCAACGCCCCGCGGAAGCGCGAGCCTGTAAGTGCGTCGAACCCCACCTCCCATCCAGGTCCTTCGCTGCCGCTCAGGACGAAGGTGCCGTCGCACACTCTTCCCACAGGCTCAGGATGACGGCCTTCCTTCTCCCAGCGGGAGAAGGTGCAGGATGAGGGAGAAGTTGTCTCACATTGACCGGTCAGATCTCTCCCTTCGGTCGAGATGACAAACGTGCCGCCTCCGGCGCCACCGGGCGCACCCTTCCCTTCGACTTCGCTCAGGGCAAGCTGGCTCAGGATGGCATCACCACCCCCCTTTAACTCGCGCCCAGAGGCAACCGAAGCTGGGAGGGAGGATGGGGCCATGGCCACCACTTCCCCTACGGCAACCTGCCCTCTTGCGGGACCGTGTGCTCCCAGTCGTCGCGGGTCAGGCCGTTGCGGTCCCACACCACCTTGCCGCCCTTCACCGTGATCTCCGCCTCAAGCCTCTGCCCCGCCCGCCTCACGCGGTTGCCAGACGACCCGTTGTCCGTGAAGCCGAACTCGCCCTCCGAATGCCGCAACACCGTCACATCGGCCACGCCAGCCACACTCAGCGTCCCCAGGTCAGGGCGACGGATCTTTTCAGCCGGCCGCCACGTCGACATCGCCACCACGTCCTCCAGCGGCACACCGCAAATCAGCATCTTGCTCATCGTCTCAGGCATCGTCGCCTGGTTCGTCAGGTAGCTGCTGTGGTGCAGGTCGGTGCTGATCGTGTCTGGCGGAAAACCCTGGTCAATCGCCGCCTGGGCGATGCGCCACGAGAAGCTTCCCGCGCCGTGGCCCACGTCGAAATGGATGCCGCGGTCACGTGCCCGGAAAAAGTAGTCGCGAACCCTGTCGTTCGGGTCGGTCATCGGCTTGCTCGAGGCGTAACAGTGGGTCACGACGTCGCCGGTCTGCATGTGCTCCAGCATCATGTCGTTCATCGGCCGCGAGGAGATAGGCGTCTGGTCGACCATCACGAAGGTATCGGTCTCGTTAGCCGCCGCGACGCCGCGGTTCAGCGGGTCCCAGCCCGGCCCGGCGTAGTGGGCGACCTTGATGCCGACGATCAGGTCGGGCCGCTGCGCGATCTTGGCCGCGGTGAGCTGGGCGTTCATCCCTTCGAGGTCCTGCTCCGGCTCGCCGACCATGCCTTCGCCGGCGATGTTCAGCAGGGCGAAGATACGCGTTGTGGCCTTGCTGATCACCGTCTCATTGAACTCATCGAATGTCAGGTGCCCCGAGCCGCCGGCGTCGACAGCCGTCGTGACGCCTGTCGACAGGCAGAGCGGGTCGGGCGCGATCGAGCCGAAGTAGCCGAAGAAGTGACAGTGGAGGTCGATGAGGCCGGGCGTGACGATCATCCCGGTGACGTCGGCGACGTGGCGGGCTGTAGCGGGCCACAGGTCCGGGCCGACGGCGGCGATCACGTTTCCCGAGATCGCGACGTCCAGCTTCAACCCGTTGATGCCGTTGGCCGGGTCGTAGACAGTGCCGCCATGAAGTAACAGGTCGTACACAGGCCGGTTCGGTGTGGTCATTTATCTGTCCGTTCTGGGTCGCTGTCGATGGGCCCGCGTGATCGGGGCGTTAGTCGAAGTGCGATTCTATCGATGCCCAAGATCAATCACAGCCCTCGCGATGACCACTGCGTTAACACTGTGATTACGTGGTGCTTTGGGCCAGATGGACCATGTGGCTCAATTTCCACTTTCCACGTCGGAAAAAGCGCTTCCCGTTAACTTCCTTTAACAATCCAGCGCGCTAATTGTTACCGCTTCGGCCAGACGCACTTTTCGGGCGCGGTCCGACGGGTCAGAGATGCCGCGGCAGACTAGAAAAACTGACAACTCAGGAGATATCGAGAATATGACAGGTCAGATTTTGACCGGTCGGAGCAGGGCCTGGTGGATCACCACGATCCTCGCCGCGTTCACCATGATCGCGGTCGCCTGCGGCAGTGACGAGGATCCGACGCCGTCTGGCGGTGGTTCCTCTGCGACCAACACCCCGGCCTCGCAGAAGCTGTCTGGCACCATCCAGATCGACGGCTCTTCAACCGTCTTCCCGATCACACAGGCGGTTGCGGAAGAGTTCAGAGCCGACGGCAACAACGGCGTGCAGATCGTCGTCGGCGTTTCGGGCACGGGCGGCGGAATGAAGCGGTTCTCCGTCGGCGAGACCGACATCTCGAACGCTTCGCGCCCGATCAAGGAGTCAGAGGCCGAGCAGGCCGCCGACAATGGAGTCGAGTTCCTGGAGCTTCGAGTCGCCCTCGACGGCCTCTCGGTCACGGTGCACCCGGACAACGACTTCGTCGACTGCCTGACGACCGATGAACTGAACAAGATCTGGGAGCCCGGCTCCAAGGTCAACAACTGGTCGCAGGTCCGCTCCGGCTTCCCGGACAAGGAGATCCGTCTCTACGGTCCCGGCACCGACTCCGGCACCTTCGACTACTTCACCGACGAGATCAACGGCGAAGAGGGCGCGACACGCCCGGACTACACGCCGTCTGAGGACGACAACGTGCTGGTCCAGGGAATCTCCGGTGACACCGGCTCTCTTGGCTACTTCGGATACGCCTACTACGCCGAGAACGCGGACCGCCTGAAGGTGGTTGCGATCGACGGCGGCACAGGCTGCATCGAGCCGACTGAGACGACGATCAACAACGGCACGTACGCGCCGCTCTCCCGCCCGCTGTTCATCTACGTGAACAAGGCATCGCTCGAGAAGCCTGAAGTGAAGGCGTTCATCGAGTACTACATGGAGAACGCGGCGGTGCTGGCCGCCGAGGTTCAGTACGTTGCCCTGCCGGACAACGTCTACCAGGAGAACCTGCAGGCTGTCCGCACCGGCGAAGCTGTGATGTCGGACAAGATGGAAGAGAAGCCGCAGAACCTGTCTGGAACTATCCAGATCGACGGCTCTTCGACCGTCTTCCCGATCACACAGGCGGTTGCGGAAGAGTTCAGGGCCGATGGCAACAATGGCGTGCAGATCGTGGTCGGCGTCTCCGGCACCGGCGGCGGCATGAAGCGGTTCACTGTCGGCGAGACCGACGTCTCGAACGCTTCGCGGCCGATCAAGGAATCGGAGGCCGAGCAGGCCGCTGACAACGGGGTCGAGTTCATCGAGCTCCGAGTTGCGCTGGACGGCCTCTCCGTCACGGTGCACCCGGACAACGACTTCGTCGACTGCCTGACGACCGATGAACTGAGCAAGATCTGGGAGCCCGGATCTGACGTGAACAACTGGTCGCAGGTCCGCGCAGGCTTCCCCGACGAGCGGATGCGCCTGTACGGCCCGGGAACAGACTCCGGAACCTTCGACTACTTCACTGACGAGATCAATGGCGAAGAGGGCGCAACCCGCCCGGACTACACGCCGTCTGAAGACGACAACGTGCTGGTCCAGGGAATCTCGGGCGACAAGGGTTCGCTCGGGTACTTCGGATACGCCTACTACGCTGAGAACACAGACCGCCTGAAGGTGGTTGCGATCGACGGTGGCGATGGCTGTGTCACGCCGACCGAGGCGACGATCAACAACGGCACCTACGCCCCGCTCTCCCGCCCGCTGTTCATCTACGTGAACAAGGCGTCGCTGGAGAAGCCCGAGGTGAAGGCGTTCGTGACCTACTACATGGAGAACGGAGCCCAGCTGGCCTCCGAGGTGCAGTACGTCGCCCTGCCGGACAACGTCTACACCGAAAACCTGGCTGCCATCCAGTAGGCAGGAGCACGGCAGACGGCTGAACCCACCTCCTCAGGCTCGTCTGTCCTGCCTGCCAGTTAGCAGAGTGGCCCCGCATCTGAACTGCGGGGCCGCTTCGCGTCTGTAACCAGATCGTAAGGATTTGCGCCGGCCGCGGCGGAGTCTTTACGGCATCCTCTTGCTGAGAAATTGCGGCAGGCCACTGTCTGGAAGGTCGGCGGGCAGGTTGATCGGGAAGTTTGCCGCCTCGCAGAGGAGACCGTGATGCGAAAGCTGGCGTTTTTGATGATGGTCCTGGTGGCGACCGCGGCGTGCGGCGCCGAGGTTGCGGCGACTGGCGCGGCTAGCCGTCCGGCGGAGCCAACCGCAGATCTGCCGACACCGACACCACAGGCAACCGCGACGCCGATTACGGCTGAGAGCTTCCCGACTCCGGCGGTGACCGAGCAGCAGTTCAAGGACCTGCAGTTCAGACTGTCCGAGCTGGAGCGTCTGATGTCGGCGGGCGACGGCATGTTCTCGCTGGAGGACGACCTGTCGAACGTCGACGGCCGGCTGCGGGCGCAGCAGCGTTGCATCAACGCCCTTGTGCTGACCGCGGGCAGGCACCAGCACAGCTCCGATATCGGCGGCGGGATCACGGGACCGGGCAAGTTCGGAACGCTCGAGACCTCAGGCCTCGATGCGTCATCGCTCGCAAGGATGCTGGCTGTCGAGTGCGGTCCGGCGGTGGATGAGGGGCTGCTTGCGCAGTTGACGGATGTCTACGGAATCGCGGTGCTGGAGTAGCTGCCGAGGCTGCGGCCGGCGTTGGCTCAGGCGTTGTTTCGTGAATTCGGTGTCGTTACACCGCGTCAAGCTAACCGGACGCCGTTGCCACCGCGGATCCCTTGCCCGGGCGCAGGCCGAAAGCCGCCACTCCGGATATCGCCGCGGCGACCACCACCACGTACAGCAGCACGGTGAAGCGCTCTGAATCGAGGCTCCCGCTGCCTACGATCGCCGCGAACGCAGCTACAGCGCCAACACTACCGGCGTACCGGCTCGTCGAGTAGATCCCGTAAGCCATCCCGGTCCGGCCGACCGGCGCGGCGTCCATCGCGCCCAGGCGGATGGCGGTGTTCGATATGCCCATGCCCATCCCACCAATAAACAGGGACACCGCGATCAGCCAGAGCGCGGCGTCGCTGCCGATGATCGCGAACGCTGACACTCCCACCAGCAGCACCATCCTGCCAATAACGCCCGGCAGCCGCAGCCCGAAGCGGTCCGCCGCCCATCCTCCAGCCAGCTGGGTCACACCGACTCCGAGCACCTGCGCGCCGAGGATCAGCCCGACCTGGCCGTCTGAGACACCCGGGCGCTGAGCCAGCGTGAAGGCGGCGACGAGCACGAGGGAGAACATTGCCATGTTGCCGGCCGCGGTGACGACGACCGACGTCCCCAGCACTCGCTGGGCGGCGAAGAGGGTCTTGAGCGGGTTGCCCTCTCGCATGAACGAAGGCAGGAGCGAGGCGATGATCCCAACCGCGCCGACGACGACGGCCAGGACGTAGAGGAGCGGGTCTGAGTTCTCCTGCAAGACGGCGAAGGCGAGGAGCGCGAATGCGGCGGCCAGCACCACGAAGTTAGAGACGCTCCGGGTCAGGTTCCCGCCGCTCCGGTAGTTGGCGGTGCCGGCCGGGATGTACCGGTACACGATGGGCAGCAGCACTATCACCAGAGGCAGGTTGAATGCGAACACCCATCGCCAGCCGAGCGTCTGCGAAACGGCGCCGCCGAATATGGGGCCGAGTCCGCTGGCAATGCCGGAGGCTCCCATCGCAAGCGCGAACAGCTTGCCTGTGTTCCGTTCGTGAGCGCCGTACCTGAGAGCGGATGCGGCGTTCGGCACGACGGCAGCTATGAAGCAGGCCTGCAGGGCGCGGGCCGCCATGAGCCACACCATTGTCGGGGCGAGGCCGGCCAGCACGGAGCTGGCGCCGAAGCCGATCAGGCCGATGAAGATGAGCTTTCTGTTGCCGAACCGGTCGCCGAGTCTGCCGGCGAGCGGCTGCAGCGATCCCATCCCGATCAGGTAGATGGCGACGATCGACGTGCTGTGCGCGACTGTCGATGAAAACGAGCGCTCGATATCGTCGAGTATGACAAGCACACTCGTCGAATTGAGCGAATCTAATGCAAGCGCGGCCGCGATAGCGAACGCGCTTAATGTGTCTCTTCGGGTGCCCATCTGCCCCTTCTACTGATCCCGAGAGAACCGCCATTATGCACATTTTCGCCGTTCGTGCAGTTGAAGGTGGTGGATTCGACGGTGAATCGAGGCTGCTGGCGCGTTTAGTAACAGATTTTTCACATCGGGCTATGGAGCGGGTGTGGATGCGGAGCTTCAGCCGGGTTTGGGGGCAGTGGATTGGGGAGGTTGAGAGTGGTGGTAGGAGGCGTGGGGGTCGGAGGTGGGAGTGAGGAGGCTGGCTGGCGGTTTCGAAACCCTGGGGCGAGCCGGAACGTGCGCCTCGGCGCGGAGCAAGCAGGCCGACGGCCCCGGCGCAGGGATCGGCGCCTTCGATCCACGTCGACGGTGCCGAGGGCGCTCCGGGGTTTCGCAACACTACGGGAACGGCGTCAGAGGATCTGCCCGGGTGCGGCGTGCGAGTACAAGGGGAGGTCTGCGCTCGCCGGGGTCGCAGTGAGACTGGAACTTCGACCGAATCGGAGACCAGCAAGACAGTCGCGCGTCAGTAGCGAACCGGCGCTGCGTCCCGCGATCTCGACCGATAAGATGTTAGGGCGTTAAGCAGTGCGGCTCAGTCTCGATCGCAGCGCCCGCCAGCAACCGATGTTTGTCTGGCTATCAGCCCGTCGGGTGTGGTTCTTGCCTCGAAGGCCCAACACAGGTGTTCGAGGTTGAGATGAAGGCGTCGGCATGGCACTACGGCTGAAGTGCTCCCCGCGAACTGACCGCAAGCGTTCGTGTCACAACACGGAGCGTCGCACCAGCAGAAACGCCGTTCGGACGGGCCTCTAGCTCAGTGGTAGAGCAACGGACTTTTAATCCGCAGGTCGAGGGTTCGAATCCCTCGGGGCCCACCAGTTTCAAAACGCGGCAATTCAGCGGGGCTAGAGTGGCTTAACACGGGCCTCCCGATCGCAAGTGCGTGACGCTCCGCCCTACTGATCGCAGGCACAAGCCGCCTACTGCCTACCTTGCCGTTGCGCTCGCGGTGATCCCTCCCAGCAGTCGTCGTCCAACGGCCGATCACAGCAGCCATCGCTTCGCGGGTGCTGATATCTTCCTGCCGTACGGGCTTCGCAAGGGGTGGCACCGGAGAGGCGACACTGGCGAAGAGAGGCACAACAGAGTCCCGCGGGGAACGGCCGGCACGACTCCGAGTCAGGCTGCTGGGCGGCGTCGAAATCATCCTGGACGGCCGCCGCCTCGAAGCCTTCGCCTCCGTTCGGCTGCAACGCTTTCTTGCGCTGATCGCACTGCGGACAGGCCCGCAACCCCGCTCGCAGATCGCATTCACCCTGTGGCCTGAGTCCACAGAAAACCAGGCCCGCACGAACCTGCGAAAACTGCTGCACGAGTTCCGGCAGGCGCTCCCCGATGCAGGCCGGTTCGTCGAGATCGAACACAGGTCGGTGCGATGGATTCAGGCGGGACCGAGCGAAGTCGATGTGCTCGAATTCCGGGCAGCGATCGCCAACGGCAACTTCGAGATAGCTGCCAACACCTACTCGGGCGATCTCCTGCCTGCCTGTTACGACGACTGGATCCTGGACGAGCGCGAGAAGCTTCGGTCTGAGGCGCTCGGTGTCATGACTCGCCTGGCGGACGATGCTGCCGAGCGCGGGGACCACAGGTCTGCGGCAAAGAACGCACAGCGCGTGCTGGACCTGGAGCCGACCGATGAGTCGGCTGTCCGGCTACAGATGGAGTCGCATGCCGCGCTTGGTGACGCAACCGCAGCGTTGCGCTCCTACCACCGGTACGCCGAGGCGCTCAAGCGCGAACTCGGTACGGCTCCGGGAGACGAGGTCCAGGCTATCTACCAGCGGCTTCGCGCTGGCTCGACTGAGAGTGATCGGGCGCATGCCGATCGGGATTTGCCGACCGAGTCGCCGTTCGTAGGCCGTGAACGCGAATGGGATTTGCTCGACAGCGCGTGGAACGGCGTCCTGGATCGCGGGCCGCACTTTGTGCTCGTCTCCGGAGAGGCGGGCATCGGCAAGTCTCGGCTGGCCAGCGAGTTTGGCGGTCGCATTCGAGCAGATGGGCACGCGGTGGCATCGATCAGGTCGTACGAGGCCGCAGGCCGCCTGCCGTGGGGCCCGGTCGTCGAGCTTCTCCGAACGGAAGACATCCGCGGCATCATCGAGACACTCGATGCGACGTGGAAGTCGGAGCTTGCTCATCTACTGCCGGAGCTGGCAGGCGCTACGGCGCCTTCCGAGCCAACCGCTTCAGGTGAGGTGGCACAGCGTTACCGGCTGTTTGACGCGATCAGCAACGCAGTCAACGACGGACGCCCTCGCCTGCTCGTCATCGACGACCTCCAGTGGTGCGATGCCGAGACCATCGAACTGATCGGGTTCCTTGTCAGGTCGCTGACCGACGCACCGATCCTGATCGTCGGAACCGCACGCCCGGAAGAGGTCTCGGAAACCCACCCGCTCAACGCGGTCCTCGACGCGCTGGGCCGTGACGGCGCTCTGACCACGGTGCCGCTGGAGCGACTGGACGAATCCACGACGACGAAGCTCGCATCGAGGATTCGGAATGAGGACACGATCGATCCGGCGCTGAGTGCCCGGCTGTGGCGGGAGACTGAGGGAAATCCGCTCTACATCATCGAGGCGCTGAGAGCGGGCATCACTTCGGAAAGCGAGTTCGGCGCCCTCACGCCAACGATCAGAGCGGTGCTGCACGCCCGGCTGGGTCAGTTGTCTGAGGCCAGCCGTCGCGTCGCCGACGTGGCAGCCGTCGTAGGCCGGCCGTTCTCGGTCGACCTGATCGCGTCGGCAACCGGGTTCCCGCCGGACGACCTGGTCGATTCGATTGACGAGCTCTGGAGACGAAGGATCATTCGCGACCACGGTCCCAGCTACGACTTCAGCCACGACAAGCTCCGGACGGCTGCGCTCGAGATGGTGAGTCCGGCGCGGCGACGCCAGATTCACAGGTCAGTGGCCGAAGCGATAGAGCGCCAGCTGGGCGAGAACGCCGACGCGGCCGCAGCGCAGATCGCCGCGCACTACGACCAGGCCGGAATGGTCAGGCCGGCGATCGACGCCTACCGCGAGGCCGGGGCAAGGGCCGTCGCGGTCTCGGCGCCGGACGAAGCGATCGCCATGTTTCAGCGTGCGCTCTCACTGCTCGCCGACCTGCCGGGCACTCCGGACCGGGACCAGCTCGAACTCGAAATTCGGATCGCGCTGGGTTCGCCGCTGGTTGCTGTCGAAGGCTACGGCTCGCGGAACTCCCACCAGCTCTACGAACGTGCGCTCTCCCTGTGCCGCAAACTGCGCAGGCCGGTCGACGCGCCGATACTTCGCGGGCTCGGACTCGCACGTCTGCAGGGCTGCCGCTTCACTGACTGCGACGACCTCGCACGGTCTCTGCTCGAGCGTGAGGATGTCGACGCGATTGCGGCGACCGAGGGCAGATACCTATCTGGCGTAAGCGCCTTCTGGCAGGGCGACTTCGCCTCATCTCGCCGCTATCTCGAACGGGCGATCGAGGAGCGCGACGACTCTCGCCTGCGCGAGCACCTCACCTTCTACGCCCAGGACCCGAGCGCCATCTGCCTTGTGCGGCTGGCCTGGCTTGAGCTGTGGGAAGGAGATGCGAGCAAGGCTGATGGGATGGTCCAGGAGGCACTCAAGACGGCGAGGGACATCGAGCACGACATGACACAGGCCTACGTGATCACGTACGGCGCCATAGTCGCAGCCGAGTCCGAGGACTTCCCACGCCTGGAACAGCTGCTGGCTGACGGAGATCGGCTGTGGACACGGTTCTCAGACACGTACCTGGCGGTCGTGCTGGAGGCGCTCCGGGGCTGGATGGCCGTTCGCGACGGAACGGTGAATCGCATCGAGAGCATCGTGGACGCGGTGGCGAGTTGCCGCGCCGAGGGAGAGTCGCTCCATCTCACCTACTTCCTCCTCCTGCTGGCACGGGCGCGAGGCACGATCGGCGAGTTCGGCCCCGGGCTCGCGGCCACACACGAGGCGCTTGAATGGACCCGGGACCACGATCAGCGCTACCTCGAGTCCGAGCTCTGGCGGGTCAACGGCGAGCTGCAGTTCCAGAGCGGTGAACCCGAGTCGGCCGCCGCTTCACTGCGCAACGCTGTCGAGGTCGCCCAGATGCAGAGCGCCCGCTGGCTTGAGCTGCGTGCGCTCAACTCGCTCCTGAGTCGCTTTCCCGACCGGCGAACCACGAAGCGACTCCGTGATCTGCTAAAGACGATTCCCACACGCCAGGATCTCCCGGCGTTCCGGGCGTCCGCCGAGCTGTTGAGCTAGGCGAACCGAAAGGGAACGGTTTCGGAACGCCCGGAAGTGCAAGCTCTCTGAAAACGAGCAAAGGAGCTCCCGGATGAGCGACCCGATAAAGGTTCTGACCGACACGGTCCGCGGTCCTGTCATCACCCCGCCCGATCCCGAATACGACGACGCCCGTTCCGTCTACAACGCTATGCACGACCGCAGGCCGAGCGCTGTGGTCCGCTGCACCGACTCGGCGGACGTGATGGCGGTTGTGGCGGCCGGGCGAGAGTCCGGTCTCGACCTGGCGATCCGTGGCGGCGGCCACAGCGTTCCCGGCTACGGCACCATCGACGATGGACTGGTGCTCGACCTCTCCAGGATGAACAGCGTCCAGGTCGATCCGGTCAAGAGGATCGCCCGTGTTGGTGGCGGCGCCACGCTGGGCGACGTCGACCACGCCACCTACCCGTTCGGTCTCGCAGCGCCCGGCGGCGTGGTGTCGACAACCGGAGTCGCCGGCCTGACGCTGGGCGGCGGTATCGGTTACCTGACCCGAAGCGTCGGCCTCACGATCGACAACCTGCTATCGGCCGATGTTGTTCTTGCCGATGGACGGCAGGTCACGGCCAGCGACTACCAGAACGAGGACCTGTTCTGGGCCCTGCGCGGCGGTGGCGGCAACTTCGGAGTAGTCACGAACTTCGAGTTCCAGCTGCACGAGGTTGGCGATGTCGTGGGCGGTCCGCTCTTCTACAACTTCGACGATGCGCGGGCGGTGCTTGAGTGCTACCGCGACTACATCGCACGTGCGCCCGAACAGCTCGGATGCTTCTTCGGCTGGCAGATCGCTCCCGACCTGCCGTTCATCCCCAGGGACCGCATCGGCGACCTGTTCTGTGTTCTTGTCACCTGCTGGAACGGGCCTCACGAGGAGGCTGAAAAGGTCCTGAAGCCGCTACGGGACGCCGCTGAAGTGCAGACCGAGCAGGTCGGCGTCGTTTCGTTCCCGGACATGAACAGCGCCTTCGACGATCTCGTGCCCAAGGGCATGCAGAACTACTGGAAGGCGGACTTCATATCGGAGCTGACCGATGATGCGATCACCGCTCACATCGAGCACGGGGCGAAGACGCCTCATGTGAGTTCGAGCATGCACCTGCATCCGATCAACGGCGCGGCGCAGCGGGTCGGGCCGGACGAGACGGCTTTCGGACACCGCGACAAGCAGTTCTCACCGGTGGTCGTGGGCATCTGGTCGGACCCGGAGGACAACGAGGCCAATATCAAGTGGGTGAAGGACTACTACGACGCTATTCACCCGCATTCCGGCAGCGAGGGTGGGTACATCAACTTCATGTCAGGGGACGATGACGACCGGGCGCAGGTGAACTACGGGGTGAACTACGACCGGCTCGCCGCGGTGAAGAAGACTTACGACCCCGAGAACGTGTTCCACGTCAACCAGAACATCGCTCCGGCGAGTGGGTGAGCAAGTGATTTGATGTTGTTGTTAGAGGCTCGCGGACGTTTGGATAGGCGACGGGGTGATTGAAAGCCTGGATTCCGTAGCCTCGCAAAACTCTTGCTCACGCGCTCACGAGTTTCTTCTGCGCAAGAACTCTCTCGGTAAGTATCGGCATCTTGTAGGCGGTGGCGATCTCAAGCGCTTCGCCCTGCAGCTGCTCGATGAGAGCCCGGCTCCCGACCGGATCGGTCCGTAGCAGCATCGCTGAATAGTCCGAGCGGGCCAGTATTCGGAGTGGCGGGTACTCAGCCGCGTCCACCGACTGAATCGCCTGCTCAAACATCTTGCCGGCCGACGCCGTCTCACCCAGGACGTCGTGCAGCATCGCGATGATGAGATCGACGCTTGCGTAAGTGCCGTGCCAGAACCCGGTGTCGTACGTTCCCTGCCATGGAGTCAGCTCATCGATCAACTTCGCGGCGTGTTCGGTAAGACGGGCGATCGCAGCTATGAGCCCCGCCGAAATCAGCGTCGCCCGACCGATACTGGTGTAGCCGTCCGCTGCGTCCGGCTTGATGTCCCACCCGGTCATCTTGCTGCATGCTTCCACAGCCCGGTCAATGTGACGCCTGTTAAGCGTCCAATGGCCGAACATTGCACGGCTATCCCTGATCCTGCCAAGGACTCTCCTGTCGAGATCTTCGCCAAGTGGACCGCCTCCGCGTTCCGCCTCCATCTGCGAAACACGGGCCTCGATCTCACTCGAGTCACGGAACAAGAGTTCCTTGAACATCTTCTCGACTTCTCTTGACGTGTCAGCGAGGTCGCCCCTGGAACCGAATATGGCTGGAGGCAGATCGACCAGCGTATCCAGCCGTTCCCGGTCCGCAGTGAGGATCGCCAGTGAAAGCAAAGCGAATTCGCCCATCCAGATCGTGTTCGGGTGCCGGGACTCGTGGCCGATTGAGAAGCAGGTTTCGGCGAGGCGTTCGGAGACCTCCCTGTTTCCCACGGCTAGCGCCGCGTGGGAGGCGAAGAACGCCGCACTGCCAGCGTTGATGCGTTCGGCAACGGTCGTTGCAAGGTTCAACGCCTCATCAGCGCGTTGCTGAGATTCGTCGTACCGATTGCTCAGGAAGGCGATCTGGGCTAGGAAATGCAGTATCTGACAGGCTGTCGTGTTGAGACCGAGGTCCCTTGCCCTGACCAGAGTCTCTTTGAGCAACCTGGATCCTTCGTCGACTCGGTCCGTCCCCGCCAGGCTGAGGGATCTCGCGTATCTGGCGTTCAGCCTCAGGGCAAGAGGCTCGTCTTCGTTCTCCAGTTTGAACGCTTGCTCACACAGCTTTAAAACGGAATCGTGGCTGTGCATATGCGCAGGCAACTCAATACTTAACTCAATCGCCTTCTCATTAAGTCCGTTCTTTGCGTAGTAATCGAAGGCTTTCTCGCCAAGCTCCCGATAGGCGAGCGTCTTCTCCTCGTCACCGTAAGTGAACTCGGCTCTTACCTGTGCAAGCTCAGCGTAGGCGTCAGCGATGAGTTCGCTGTCTACAACCGGGCAGCGGTCTTCGATGTATGACAGGTAGCGTTCGGCCTCCTCGACCGCGAATCGCCTTTTCGCCGTTTCGCCAGCGTAGAAGTGATGCAAGATGGCCTGCTCACTGCCCAGAATCGTCTCTGCCTGTGCGAAGTGGTGTGCGAGCTGTTCTGCGTGTGCTGTTGCGGTGTCGCCGTAGTACTCCTCGAGGGCCCGGGCGATGCGGGCGTGGAGGCGGACCTTGCGGGTGAGAGAGAGCTCGTCCGTGAGCGTCTCCTCGATCAGCGCATGCGAGAACTGGTAGTGGCCGATCTCGCCGGAAAGCTCCTCGACTACACGTGCGCCCAAAGCTTCGTCCATCAGATCGAGAAGCGAGTTCTCGGTAAGCTCCTCATCGAGCTTCAGCAGCACGTCGAAGCGGAACTGGCGACCGATCACGGCGGCGGTGGACAGAAGTTCGTTACAGCGTTCCGAGAGCTTGTCGAGGCGCCTGCCGATCACCTCCCTGACACCCTCGGGGATCTTCAGCTCCCACGACGTCGCGCCGCGCTTGCTGGCCTGCCCCGATGCGATCTCTCCCTCCTGCACCAGCAGACGAACCGTCTCCGTCATGAAGAGCGGATTGCCCTCTGTGTGCTCGTAGACAGTTGTGATCAGCTGCTCGGGAGCCTCGGTTCCAGCAGCGACCTCGATAAACCGCTCGATCTCATCACGGGCAAGTCCTCTGAGCACCACCCGGTCGAACAGCCTCTCCCTGCCAAGCTCACCGAGAGTCATGGACAGCGGATGACGCCTGTTCAGCTCGACGTCACGATAGTTGCCGACTATCAGCAGCCGCGAATCGGAAAGCTCCCTCGCCACGAACTCCAGTAACGAAAGCGACGGCCTGTCAGCCCAGTGCAGGTCCTCCAGCATCACAACCAGGGGTTGGTTTTCGGAGGTGGTCTTCAGGAATGTGGTGATCGAGTCGAAAAGGCGGAAGCGCGCCGACTCGGGGTCTTCAATCGGCGGAGGAGGCTGGACCTCTGGCAGCGTCTGCTTCACCTCAGGCACCACCTCGGAGATCACAGACGCCGTCGTCCCCATCTGGGAGCGCAGCAGCGTTTCCTCCGTCGCTGTCACATGGCTGCGAATCGCCTGAACCCATGGCCAGTAAGGCGGAGCGCCACCGCCTTCGTAGCTGCGGCCCCATAGCACCTGCGCCCCACGCATAGATGAGTAGGTCGCAAGCTCCTGCGCCGTCCGCGTCTTGCCGATGCCGGGCTCGCCGACAAGTGTGACAAGACGTCCCCTGCCTCCAAGCGCATCCTCGAAGGTCGACTTCAGCTGGTCCATCTCTCGCTGACGGCCGACGAACACGCCGCCGGCCATGGAATCGAGAGAGCCGAGGCCAGCCTCTCTTTCCTCTCTTTCCTCGGCGTCATCGGCGGCCGCAGATAGGTCTACAGCTTGAAGCGCCGCAAGAACCTCTTCAGCGGAACCAGGACGTTCCGAAGGGTCCTTGGCGAGCAGCCGCATCACGAGAGCATCGAGAGCCTTCGGCACCAGACGGTTGTGCCAGCTTGGAGCGACAGGAGGCGTGTTGATGTGCTGCGAGATCACCGCGATGTCGTCGTCGCCCATGAACGGGACGCGGCCGGTACACATCTCGTAGAGCATGGCGCCGAGCGAGTAGAGGTCAGCGGCGGGCGTGACGTCGACGCCTGTCGCCTGCTCCGGCGGCATGTAGGAGACGGTGCCGACCATCACTTTCTCTGTGGTGAGCCTTGAACGGTCGGTGGTAACGGCCAGCCCGAAGTCGCCGATCTTGGCTGAGCCGTCTTCGTCTAGCCACACGTTGCCGGGCTTGAGATCCCGGTGCACGATGCCTTTGGAGTGAGCGAACGACAGCCCCTGTGCCGTCTGCGTTGCGATGCGGAGTGCTGTCTCGAGATCAAGCGGACCTTCGGCTTCTTCGATCAGGCCTTCGACGTCGCCACCCGCCATCAGCGGCTGCACCATGTATGGCTGCGTGCCTGTCGCGCCGGCTACCGGCTCTTCGCCGAGGTCGTAGATCGGCACGACGTTCGGGTGGTTGCCGAGCCTTCCCATCGCCTGCGCCTCACGCCGAACCCGCTCACGGCTGGTCTCGTCCAGGCCTTCGGTCTTGATCAGCGCAAACGCGACGTCACGATCAAGCGTCTCGTCGTGTGCAAGGAACACCCTCTTCTTGCCACCCTCACCAAGAAACCGATCAACTACGTAGCGGCCGGCGGCGAAGGAGGTAGGAGGGGCAGAAGCAGCGGCGGCATCCGGTGACACCGACGAACCGGCCGTAGCGGCGGCGCCATCGACAGCAGATGACCGACCACCTGCGCCAGACCGACCGCCATCTCCTGCAACAGACCTCGAAGACGGCCTATCACCTACGCCCTCGGCCGCCGCGCTACCAACTGCTGAGTCACCCGATCCACCGATCGCATCAAGCGCGGCCTTCAGGAACGCCCGGGCCTCTTTGTGCTCCGGGTCGAGGCCTAGCGCAGCCCTGGCGCACTGCTCCGCCTCAGACCAGTCCCGCCGCTCAAGAGCCTCGTCGGCCTGGTCGAGCAATCGGTCTATCCGACGCTGCACACGCTCGCTGGGCATAGTGGCGGCATCTTACCGCAGGCGTCGAACGCTCCCCACGGGTGAAGGCGGTCCTTCCCAACTTCGCGAGCCCTCGCGCTTCCGGCCGGTCCCGCTCACCTCGCGACACACGGGCCAACGTCCCGGAATAATGCGTTTAACAAATCCGTTTGCTACCATGCCGCCCAGTTTGCCTCTCAGGCGCGCAGGGTCACGGGTGGATCTACTTCCCGGCCAGACTTGTCCTGTCATCTTGACGCTGTCCAAAGGCATCCCTGGATTCGCATACAGGTGCCGTTCTCCGCAGGAACCGGCACGCGGTTCGGGGCTTGGATCACAGCATGTCAGCACGGGCAGGAGTCAACACCTCACTAACGAAGGAACCGAGCCCACCTCTCAGGGACGGGCTCAAGACTTTCAACGCGCATTCTGCAGCGAGACAGACAATCGGACGGGCGTGACCTGACGAGGTAATTCCGTCAGCGGCCCATACAGGCCGAGCTTGCGTTGACAGCGGTGCTTACGTGCATGGCTGTCTGCGGTTCGGGCTATCCGATCATCTCTTTTCGATCTGCCTGCCGTGGTGGCCGCGCGACCGAACCGCGCACCGCTTAGTCCGGCACCACCACGGGGCACCACCGAGTCTCGCTTAAGGCGTCAGCAGTCCGCCCTCCCCGGCACGCGGACTGTTGTCGGAGAGCATCGCTATGCGAGCAGATCTCACGACCGCAAACGTTCGCCGGGGTTGGAACGGCGTCAGGGGGCGATCCCACTTCGCCTCCTATCTGCGGTTGTGGAAGCTCGGGGTGCTGGCTGTTGCCGGGCTTGTGATCGCTGTCGGGCTTGTTGCTGGCGGGTCTGGTGAGCGGGTGGTTAGCGCGGTTGGCGCCGATGTGGTGTCTGTGTCTAGCGGCGACTGGTCGAGCGGGTCGACGTGGAGCTCGGGCTCTGTGCCGCAGCCGGGGCAGTCGGTTGAGGTGGCGGCAGGTCACAGGGTGATCTTCGATGCCGATCTGACCAACGCAGGCATTGTTGGACTGGACATCTTCGGCACGCTCGACTTCTCTCGTGATGTGAGCACCGTGCTCGAGTCACGCGGCAATGTGGTGGTACGAGACGGCGGAGAGCTGCTGATCGGCGCGCAGTCGAACCCGATACACCCATCGATCACGGCGAAGATCGTCTTCGACGTCGCCAACAACTCGCAGTTCGTCGGCGGCTCCCTCTTCGAGGAGTCAGACACCGGACTGTGGGTCTTCAACGGAGGGCGCTGGGAGTCGCACGGCGCTCCTGTCAGCGTGCCGTGGACCAGGCTCGCAGCGCCCGCGACAGCAGGCTCGACCTCGGTCATCGCAGACGCCGACCTCTCTGACTGGCGGGTCGGCGGCGACGTCCTGATTACTGCAACGGGCAACAACATCCCGACGCACGACGGCGCCCTCGGTCACACCACCTTCTTCACAGAGGACGAGGAGCGTGTGGTGACGGCGGTCACACCGCTCGGCGATGGGACGACCCGCATCGACCTCAACGCGCCTCTCTCATTCAACCACGAAGGCTCGACAGACCCTGAGGCGCCGCGCGGCGAGGTGGCGCTGCTCACACGGAACGTCATCGTCACATCGAAGACAGACCAGCGCGCCCACACCCTCTTCATGTATGGCGGCCTCGGCACACCGACATTCACCCAGTTCAAGGGGCTGGGGCCGAAGGGCGTGTTCGGACGCTACCCGGTCCACTTCCACATGCTCGCCGAGACTTCCGTCGGAAGGATCGCTCGCGGCAACGTTATCTGGGATTCGCAAAACCACTTCATGGTGGTGCACAACTCGCTCGGCGTGACGCTCGAGGCCAACATCGGCTATCGCGGCATAAGGAGTGGGTTCTGGCTCGAGTCGACCTTCGCAGGCGAGATGGGGCCGAGGCCGCGTGGCAACGCCATGATCGGGAACCTGTCTGTCAAGAGCACAGGCAAGGACAACCGTGACGGGAGGATGTACGCCATCTATGCCGAGCGGGAGAACTCGTACCTCAACAACGTCGTGACGAGCCTCACCGGGACGACCCAGGTCTCCGGATACGGCTGGCCAGAGGGTGGCATCCTCTCC
>JANQEF010000048.1 GCA_028278465.1 Dehalococcoidia bacterium
CCAAGAGCATGATCGACCACAGCTCACTGGGCGTCGACTATCTGAATATCGCCTACAACGACGACGGCCGTGTCGTCGAGTCAGACTCGCTGATACTCGCCGCCCAGGAGTTCGCCGCTCTGCGCGCGAAGCTCGACAGCTGGGCCTGGGCCACGACGCTGAGCTCGGTCCTGCCGCCTGCGCACGACCAGTTCGTCGGCATGAAGCGAATGGCAGACCTCGGCGAAAACCTGGTCGCCGCTCCCTCTGCTGCGAGCGGCGGCCGTCTCGCGGAGGTCGGTTCTCCAGCTAACATCTGCGCCTCTGCAGACAGGCTGCGAGACTTCGACGGCAACCTGCTCGGGCAGCTGGAGAAGAACCGCACCGAGATGCTGACGACCGTCGACAACATCCTCGGCGGCATCTGCTAGCCGCAGCGGTTCCCCGTCGGCCCGATCTACTCCGAGCCCTTGCCATGCCTCCCGTCGGCGTGTGACAGCAGTCGCGATGCGCGCCACGTCCTGGCGGAGCGCGCGTCCCTCTCATACTTTCTCTGGAAGATGGTGCGAACGATAAGTTCGGGCACGGCCGCTATGGCACGAACCGCCAGCCCGATGAGAGATATCACCGCGGCGGCGAGCATTAGCGTTAGTCGCAATACAACCATGGCTTCGATCCTTGCTGAGAGCCAAACCTGAGCGTGCAGCGTCATTGCCACACGCAATAGCAAACGGGTCTGAATGCCAGGCCGTCTGACGGGAAGACGGCTAGAAGTGGGCGAGGCTGCCCTCGGTGCGGGCCTGGTCCATCGCCACAGAGAATCCCACGACCGCAAGCGGCAGCATGATGACAGCGAAGATGCCGAGCACGATCAGCTGCGCAGAGATGTCTGAGAAGCTGGCGTTCGAAAGCACCGAGAGGCGAAGGCCTTCGATGGCGTGGGTCTGCGGCAGCGCCAGCGCCACCTTCTGCAGCCAGAGCGGCAGCACCTCGACGGGGTAGATCACACCGCTCAGGAACCCGGATCCCGCAACCAGCAGCAGTGTGATCGGGTCGCCCTGCTTGAACACCAGCGTGAAGCTGGCGGCCATCAGTCCCATGCTCAACATCACCGTCAGGAAGAGCGCGAACACAACGAGCGCGGGCAGCAGGTTCACCGTGTCCAGCGCCAGCCCGAGGACAACGAACCCGCCCGCGATGTAGATCGCCATACGCAGCGACTCCCGCACGAACGGGTAGAGCGACATGCCGATCACCAGCACCGGCAGCCTGGCCTTTGTGAACAGCAACGCTTCGAGCGTGCCGGTCACCTGCGCGGTCCGCAAACTCTGCGAGAAGGCGCCGAGCGACGTTGCTGAGAAAGTCGTCACCACGACGCCGAGCAGCAGGAAGCTGACGTAGTTGCCACCATACTCGGAGATAGACGGCACCGAGATGCCTCCGAGCGTCCTCTCGAGGAACACCAGCAGCACGAGCGGAGCCACTATGGACACCATCTGGACGAAGAACGCGAACCGGTAGCTGCGCGCCACCCGCAGGTCCTTCCAGAGCAGTATCCACAGGTCCCTGGCCATCGCTACGCCGTCCTCGAAAGCTGCTCGATAGCCGCACCAAGCGAGACCTGCGCCTTCTCGACGCCGGTCACGCCAACGCCGGAGTCGACAAGGTGCCGGACGATGACCGGGATGCGGTCTTCCGAGCCATCAACATGCAGCTCCACGGCGAACCCGTCTACCTCGACATCTGTCAGCTCACCGACGCGATGCACGCCGGGCAGGGCCTGAACAGACGCAGTGGCGCCGTTCCACTGGCCCGTCGTGCGAATGATCCACCGTTCGCTGCCGGTCAACATCGATATCACGCTGGAGACGGTGTCATGGGCCCGCAGCTCGCCGTTGTGCAGGACAGCCACCCTGTCGCATAGCGCGGCCGCCTCCTCAGTATTGTGGGTCGCCATGAGTAGCGTGGTGCCGAGCTTCTCGACCAGCTCCGTCCTGATGAAGTTCCACATCTGCCTTGCGCCCGCCGGGTCGAGGCTCCGCGTTGGCTCGTCCAGCAGCAAGACGGAAGGCTTGACCAGCAGTCCGCGGGCGATGGCGAGGCGCTGTTTCATGCCGGATGAGTAGCGCATCACCGGCCTGTCCGCATGCTCGGTCAGCCCGACCAGATCAAGCAGCTCCGGGATCAAGCGAGATTGTTCGGCCCGGCCAAGGTGCTGCAGCGTGGCGAACACCCTCAGGTTCTCGCGGCCCGAGAGCCGCCAGAACATGGAGCGTTCCTCGTTCGAGACATAGATCAGGCGGCCGTCCCGCGCCGCCGAGCCATCGGTCACATCCTCGCCGTCGATCTCGATGTAGCCCTCGGTGGGCAGGATCAGCCCGGCCAGGATCTTGAGCAGCGTTGTCTTACCTGCTCCGTTCGGCCCCAGCAGCGCAGTAGCTTCGCCGGCCTCGATCTCGAGGCTCACGCCTCGCAGCACCTCGACGGTCGGGCGCTTCCAGAACGCGAAGACGTCGCCGAGACTGTTTGTCACGGGGAAGCGCTTGACGATGTTCTCGGTTTCTATGGCGAGTGCCATCGGAGTCTCTGTTCCGGCTGCCACAGCCGTTCGCGGTGCGAGATGTCAGCGCCTGTCGCTAACGGTCTGCGATGATCAGGTCGCAGACCTCGCCTATCCGGTCCAGGTCGGACGGATATCGCAGCTGCTTAACCGGCGCCCTGCCGACCATCTCGGTCACCATCCTGAACTGCTCAGCTTTACGCTCTCTGTCAAGGATGGTGCTGTTCGAAAGGCCCTGCATCATGGCTGGCAGCGATTCGATAGCGGGGATTTCTGCAGTTTCCGGGCGCTCCAACAGGTCGGCATCGACGCGGTTCAAGAGATATATCGTCCGCAGCGGAATGCCATCGGTAGCTTGCTCCGTCCTCAGTGTGACGCGCGTCTTGTCGTAGTCAGGGTCGATCCGCAGGCTGTCACCCATGCGCTTCGCAACCAGGTCGGTCGATGTCTCATCGAGCCGCACGTGACCCGCTCCCCACTCGACGACCGGCGCCCCGGAGCGCAGCCAGACGGCTACAAGGTCGTCTGCCATGAGCGGGTGGCCGAGAGCGTGCAGAGAAGCCGAGAGTGTGGACTTGCCGGTGCCCGAGGTGCCCAGCAGCGCCACAGCCTCGCCGTTGACGGCGACCGCGGCGCCGTGCAGCGTCACCGCGCCCTGGTAGCTGAGCGCCAGCGGCAGGACCCGGCCCTGGATGAACGGGTTGACCTCGCCCCACGAAATGCCGAGCCATGGATGACAGCGTATTTTCGAACCGTCGTCTGTGACCTCGAAATCGCAGAGTTGTTCCCACCTGACGATTACGCGGCCGTCCTGACGAAAGACCGCGAACGGTTTTGAGCCGCCCGATTCCGGGTGGTAATGGCTGCTGTATTCGGCCGTCTCCGGGTCCAGTTCACCGTAATGGCCGGGCGTGTCCGGCCAGTGGATCTCTATGTCGATATGGCCCGAATCGGCTTCCTCGAAACCGGGCAGCTCGACGTCTGTTCGCAGCAGCCGTCCATAGGCACGGTAAATGAACCGCGATTTAACGTCATTGTCAGTCAATAATATTGCCCCAATGAAAAATCAGTTGAGACGCAGTGTCTCAACTGATTCACAGATTATTAACGACTGAAGAACCGGGACGCCAGGACCTAGGCGGACGTGGCCTCGCAGTTGTTGTACCACTTGCCGTCCCAGCAGCTTGGCGGGTCGGTCATGATCCACTGGTCGCCGGGACCTGCGGTCTTCCGCCACCACCACCACCATCCACCCTTGGTCTTCTCTGAGAGCGAACCGATCACAGAAACCGAGGGCTTCGAATAGGACTTTTTCGGTTGGGTCTTAACCGTCATCGCTTGGACTCTCCAGGCAGGCCTACGCCGGCCGGTATGACTGCAGCGGCCTCGGTCTAAGGGAGGCTCGCCGGACGTCGTCACACAAAATTTCCGAGCAGGTTCAGCCCGGATATTCGAGCCGGCGTATACGTTACCTCAAGGAGAATCAAAATGCACGGTTTCAGAATCGATAATGGGCCAACGTTCCGCTGACCAAATGGCTCATTTTCCGGAGTGCCGGCCGGTCGCCTTCACGCTGCGCTTCCGGCCGTGCGCTCCCGCAGCCACTGTTCGAGCGTCACAACCGCCCACACAGCCGTCCGCTCGTCGTT
>JANQEF010000065.1 GCA_028278465.1 Dehalococcoidia bacterium
CCGACGAGGGATGCGACACGGATCACATAGAAGCGGCGATATCCGATCGCACCGCGGGGATCATTCACCTGGTCTCCTCAAGCGTCGACGAGCGCTCGGTGCCGATTGAGGAGTCGGTGCGGATCGCCCACGCGCACGGACTCCCGCTGCTGTGCGATGCAGCGTCGATGTTGCCACCGCGGGCGAACCTCCAACGGTTCGTAGATGTAGGCGCTGATCTCGTCAGCTTCTCCGGTGGCAAAGGCGTGCGCGGCCCGCAGAGCACCGGCTTCCTGCTGGGCGACCCGCGCTGGATCGAGTACGCCCGCCTGAACAACGCCCCGAACGCGACGGTGGCACGGGCGCAAAAGGTCTCAAAGGAAGAGGTCGCTGGACTAGTGGCCGCGCTCAGGGTCTTTGTCGACGAGGACGAGGCTGCTGAAACCGAGCGCTACAGAGCCGGGATGCAGTCGATAGTCGATCGCGTCTCCGAGATCCCGGGCGTCCTGGCGGAGGTCAGGCACGACGCACAGCACTACATCCCGCACGCCGTTGTTGAGCTGACAGATGACTGGAAGGGTTACTCGGGACAGGAGATCGGCCGGCTGATGATGGAGGCGCCGCAGCGGGTCTACATTCGCTCGGCCTACACGGACGGTCGCCGGGTCGCTGTCGATCCGCTGAATATCCAGGACGGTGAGCTCGAGGTGATCGCGGAGAAGTTGAGGCGAGTGCTGATCGAGGCGTCTGCGTAGTTCGTTACCAATCTGTGGCCGATTGCGGCCAGGAGTAAATCATGGCGGTCATGAGCGGCAAACATGCGTTGATGCAGATGCTTCGCGCAGAAGGGGTCAAGTACATCTTCGGAAACCCGGGGACCAGCGAAGCGGCCATCATGGACGCGCTGGAGAGCTATCCGGAGCTGGAGTACGTCCTGGTGGTCCAGGAGTCGGTGGCGGTCGGGATGGCCGACACCTATGCCCGGGCGACCGGCGAGGTGGGCTTCGTCAGCCTGCATATCGACAACGGCCTTGCCAACGCCTTCGCCCTGCTGATCGATTCGAAGAATGCCGGGACGCCTCTTGTTATCACCGCCGGAAACAAGGACGTGCGGAAGCTGGCGGAGGGGCGTTCCGACCTGGCGCGCATGGCGGAGCCGTTCACCAAGTGGAGCGCGGAGATCACGCACCCGGAGCAGTACCCCGCCGTCATCCGCAGGGCCTTCAACGAGGCACGCACTCCGCCGACCGGGCCGGTCTTCGTCTCCTTCTCGGCGAACTCGCTCGATGACGAGGCCGATGTCGAGATCGTTCCGTCCAACCGCTCCCGGATTAACCCGGCCGCCGGTCCGGAAGACGTTCGGGACGCGGTGGAACTGCTGGCCAAGGCAGAGAGCCCGCTGATGGTCGTTGGAGACCGCGTTGAAGAGTACGGCGGCACGGCGGCGGCGGTCCGGGTGGCCGAGAAGACCGGCGCTACTGTATATGGGCACCTCAGCACGCAGGTGAACTTCCCGACAGGCCATCCGCAGTACGCGGGCAGCCTGAGTCTGCGCCAGCCTGCCGCGAGAAAGGCACTCAGCGAGGCTGACGTCGTGCTGTGCGTCGGCACTGCTGCCTTCTCAGACTTCTTCCATCAGCCAGGCGCAGTCCTGGAGCCGGAGACGAAGCTGATCCACGTCGATATCAACGCCGGAGAGGTCGGCAAGTCGGAGCCGACACACCTCGGGATCGTCGCTTCTCCTGCTGCAGCGCTGGAGCAGATCGCCGACGGGCTCGAGGCCGCGATGAGTGGCTACGAGTCTGAGGCGGCCAGGGGACGAGCGGAGGCCGCCGCCGCAAGGTCCAGGGCCGCTGCCACAGCTTTCAGGGACACGGCGGAGAGCACCCGGCAGCAGCAGCCGATGGCTGTCTCTTCGATGATGGCAGCGCTGGCCGATGCGATGCCCGATGATGCCATCGTGTTCGACGACGCCATCAGCAGCAAGGGCATTCTCCACGAGGCGATGAAGTTCGACGAGCCGGGATCGCTTTACGGTCAGCGTGGTGGATCGATCGGCTGGGGAATGGGCTCAGGCATGGGGCTGAAGCTGGCGCGTCCCGACAGGCCTGTAATCACCGTCGTTGGCGACGGCACGGCGATGATGTCGGTGCAGGGGCTCTGGACCGCCGTCAACTCGAAGATCCCCGTCGTATACGTCGTCTGTAACAACGCCGCTTACCGCGTCCTGAAGCTCAACATGGACGTGTACATGAAGCAGGTGATCGACGAGCCGGACCGGAAGAGCAAGTACGTCGGAATGGACTTCCCGGTGCCGTTCGACTTCGCCAGCATCGCCAGGGCGATCGGCGCTTACGGGGCGAGGGTCGAGAAGGTGGATGAGATCGGCCCCGCGCTGCAGGCAGCGCTCGACTCGGGCGGGCCGGCGGTGCTGGACATGATCGTAGACGGCTCGGTCTAGCGAGGCAGGAGCAGCGTTTCGGTCTGCATCAGCAGGTCGCCATCGCCGTTCTTGCCGCCGATCAGCATCAGCCGTCCATCTGCGAGCACGGTGGCGGAATGCTGCGACCGCGCCGTTGAGGTGGTGCTGGAAAACCGCGATGCGCCGGTCGCAGGGTCGAATATCTCGGGCGAGCCCTGGCCTCGGGATCCGCCAGACACCAGGATCTTGCCGTCCGGGAGAGGCGTCGACGTGTGAAAGCTTCGCGGCTCCAGCAGCTGTCCGGCGTCCGACCACTCGCCGGATGCAGGGTCGAACCGTTCGATGGATGTGAGGTCGGTGCCGTCAGCCGCGTGGCCGCCGATGACGACAACCGATCCGTTCGGCAGGAGAACTGCAGTGTGCGCAGACCTGGCACGTGAAAGGTCTCCGACGCTGGTCCAGCGATCAGTCTCCGGGTCGTAGATCTCGGCGCTGTCCAGCAACTCCTGGTGCGCATCGATGCCTTCCCCTGTCGTCAGGGCCAGGCCGCCAACGACGAGGACCCTCCCGTCGGCGAGCAGCGTCGCGGTGTGAAGGCCGCGAGGCACAGACATGCGCTCAGCGTCGACGAACTGGTTGGTGTTCGGCTGAAACAGCTCTGCCGAGCCGGTCGTGCTCTCACTGTCCCAGCCTCCGGTGATCAACACCCGGCCGTCGAGGAGTAGCGTCGCCGTGTGGAGAGCGCGGTCGTCGGACATCGGAGGAAGCAGCCTCCAGCGGTTCGACTCCGGGTCGAATAGCTCCACAGAGGAAACGGCCCGGGTCATCGAGCCTCCGCCGGTGACGAGCACGTGGCCGCTGCCGAGGAGTGTCGCTGTGTGCATCCCGCGCGGGTCGGCCATGGCATGCGTCTCGGTCCAAGTGTCTGCGGCCGGGTCGTACAGCTCTGCCAGGCGAATCCTGCCTGCCAGCTCACCCAGTCCGCCTGCGATCAGCACGCGCCCGTCCGGCAGCAGCGTGGCGGTGTGGCTCTCCCTTCCAGAAGACAGCGGCTCAGCCGACATCCACTGGACGTCCACTAGCGCGTCCGCAGTGTCCGTAGTGCTGCCGGACGAGCAGGCGACAGCCAGGATGCCGAGCATTGCGACGAAAGAAAGCGCCGAAGCACGAAATCGGGCTACTGGCTTCCAGGAGATACCGACAGGAGTCATTGTTCACGCAGCACAGAACTAACCGGCGGCCGATCTGCCTGTTAGATGGCGCGTGGCGGTTGCCGGTTCACACTGTCCTGTGACGGTCAGTCGGTCGAGGAGCGGATCACTCGCCCCGGCGTCGCGCCCGTCGACTTGCCGTTGGTTACGACCGGGACTCCGTTGACGAGGACGTGGTCGATGCCGGAAGAGTACTGGTGAGGCTCCGTGAAGGTGGCGTTGTCGACCACGGTCTCGGCGTCCATCACCACCACATCGGCGTAGTGTCCCGGGGTGAGGCGGCCGCGCCGACTCAGGCCCAACCGCTCGGCCGGCAGTGTCGTCATCTTCCGGACCGCCTCTTCGAGCGAGGTGATGCCGCTGTCCCTGGCCTGAGCGAGGAACCGTGGGAATGTCCCGTAGCTTCGCGGGTGTGGGCTTCCGGCCGACAGGGGACCTTCGGCGCGCAGCGAGCTGCCGTCCGACGCGATGGCGACGTACGGCGCGCCGGCGATGTTGTCGACATCATCCTGTGCCATGCCGGTGATGATGAGCTGCGCGTCGAAACCTTCGTACAGGCGCGCCAGCGCCTCGGCCGGCCCACATCCCATGTCGGATGCGATATCCGGCAGGCTCTTCCCTTCCATGCTCTTGTCCGCGGAGTACGAGGCGATCGCCACCTTTTTGGGCCCGCCAAAGTTTCCGAATGCCCTGTCGAGCCCGTCCACTATCTCGGCGCGCAGGTCAGAATCCGCGAGCCGCTTCAGAGCCTTGTCGCGCCCGCCTTCGAGGGCCCATCTCGGGAAGACATTTCCGCTCATCGGGCCGCTGGCCGAGATGTACGGGTAGACGTCGGCCGCAACGTCCAGCCCCTCCTGGTTGGCGTCTTCGATCATCTCGAGCAGTGTGCCGGACCGGCCGCGCATGGGACCGTTCGCCTTCAGGTGGGACACCTGGATTGATGCTCCGGTCCTACGCCCGGCTTCGATCACCTCGGCCATCGCCACGAACAACCCGACGCCCTCGGAAGACGAGTCGCGGATATGGCTGGAGTAGAGCTTGTCCCGATCGGCCGCTACCTGCACCAGCGCGTAGACCTCGGGACCCAGCGAGTAGTAGCCCGGGGCCATCGATAGACCCGTCGAGAACCCGAGCGCGCCAGCGTCCAGGCTGTCCGCGACGAGGCTTTGCATGCGTTTCAGCTCGCCCGAGTCCGGCGCCCGGGTGTCCATGCCCATCACGGCCTTCCTGACCGTGCCGTGGCCGACCTGCGTCGCGATGTTCAGGGTCGCCCCGGTCTCGCCCAGGGCATCGAGGTATCCGCCGAAGTCGGTCCAGTCGGGCTTCCACGCCGTCTCGTACCAGGACTTCCGAACGTCGAGGTCCGAGAACGACTCGCCCATCAGCGGGGCGCAGAAGCTGATTCCGCAGTTGCCGACGTATTCAAACGTCACGCCCTGGGTGATCTTGCTGTCCGCCTGCGGATCGACGAAAAACGAGAAGTCAGCGTGGCTGTGAAGGTCTATGAAGCCGGGCGCGACAACCCTGTTCGAGGCGTCGATAACGGTCGCTGCCTCGCCTTCGACCCTGCCGATAGCGACGATGCGGTCGTTCTCGATCGCCAGGTCCGCTTCAAACCCCTTTGAGCCCGTCCCATCGACG
>JANQEF010000132.1 GCA_028278465.1 Dehalococcoidia bacterium
CCTTCGAATCCGATGTCGTCGCGGCTCGTGGCACGCTGGCGCCGGTGGCGCTGGAAGACCGCGTCCAGGCCGTGTTGAGAGAAGCCGAGGGGATGGCTGGAGCCGCACGCCTGGGCCAAGTGCTCGCGACACGGCCAGCTACACTAGATGGCGCCAAGCGGCCGCGGTCCCGGACGGGCAACGGATCCGCCAGCGCTCCGACGCTGGCGACACTGATCGCCTGGGCACCGCATACCTGGGCGGCACTCGAGCCGAAGCTGCAGAGCCGACTCAACGAGATTCTGGATGCCGAGGCGGCGATCGATCGCGCGGAGCTGCGCGCCATCCAGGGTGATCCGATCGACGTCCTGAAGGCAAGTGCCGGCTGGGACACTGCGGTTCGTCAGAAATACGGTTCGCCCTTCTTGAATGCTGCCCCGGTGCAGCCACTACGCGCTGAGCTGGCCGAGCTGCGCGCTGCTCAGCTGCTCGAAGCGGAGGGCACGATCGCGGCGCAGATCGCGTCTGCGTCCTCACAGGATGCCGTGAACGCCATCGTCGACTCGACGCTGAGCGTGGCCACGGATCGATCCAGTGACGCGGGCGAGCGCCTGCTCCGCCAGGCCGCCGACCGAAAGGAGGCCATTCGGGCGGTGGCCGAGGCGCAGTGGCGCGAGGAGAACCTCCGTGCCCTCACGATCTCCGACCAGCTACCTGCAACGCACCTGCGGGCCACTGGCCTGCGCAACGAGAAGCTCTTCAGAGCCGTGCACGAAGGCGATCCGTTCGGCATTCCGGAGGGCAAGTCGCAGGTGGCGCAGCTTCTCGGCAGCTATCTCTACTGGTACGGCCAGGCCTGCCCGGATCGTCTCCCGGCAGACAAGGTCGAGATCATGAAGACCGTCTGTACCCACGAAACCGTGAACGAGAACTTGTACGGAATCGAACTGAGTCGCTACTGCAGTGCCTGGGACGAACGAGGGACGAACGTGTTCGCGGATCCAGAGCTGTATCGGGCGTACAGGAAGGCAGCCCAGGCGTCCAAGGCCGCGGACATGAAGCAGCTCTGGTCCTCCATCGCCTCCGGCGAGGGTCTGTCCGGGTTGTTCCAGCTGGGCGAGATCGCTGGAGCGCTCGACCGCGAGACCATCGTGCTGATGAGCGAGAACGGCTGCGACAGCCCCGCGCTGGCGCGCTACACCGAGAACCTGCGCCGCAAGGCGAACGATGAGCGACTGATCGCGATGAGCGTCGGGGCCGACATCAACCTCGCCGCACCGGCGCCTCGTCCCTTCGAAACGACCCGACTGATGGAAGACGTGATCTCGGCCAACGCCGGCTCTTGGATCGCAAATCGCTACGTTGCAGGAGGCATTCACGACGCACGTGTAGAGGCGCTGGACGACCGCGGGAGTCCGCGCCGGGTCAAGGCCAGCTACCGCTACCTCGATGGCTGGTCGGGTCGCGAATCGACGGGCTCGGCCACGCTGGAGTTCCGCAACGGCCTGCCGATGTGTCTCCTCTTCTGGGACTCGCCGACGCTGTGCCATGAGCCGAACGACGACACCATATCGGCGTTCGCGAGAGGGGCGTACGCACGCTAGGTGCAACGGCCTCGGCGAGGGGTAGCTAACCTGGTTCCCCTGCCGAGCCAGGTAGTGCTTGGGTTCGGCGACGCCGTTGCGTTTCAGTCTCCTGCGAACGCCCTTGACATCACGGAAGCGGACATCGAGCGCATCCGCCCCAGGCTCGCACCCAGAGGTCTGATTCCCTTCAGCCTGTTCTCGGCCGTCTTGATTGTCTGAATCCTGCTCGCGCCTCGCGACAAGAACGTCAAAGCCACACGCTGGAGCCGCACCTGTAACTTCTTACCGTCGATGCACTGCATCATCGGGTTCCGATGAGTCTCTCCCCTCTCCATCACGGCTTCGTCTGGCGCGTTCGGGAAATCGCCCAGCAAGGCCCGCGCAGAGGAGTTACTGGCGATCTGGTTCATCACCCTCTCGTTCCCGCTCCCCTTGTGGAGGATCGTATGGGCGTAGTTGATGAGGTCCTGGTCTGTGAGGCCGTCGGTCAAGACAGGAGGTCGTTCAAGGGGGGCGATGATATCGGAGAGCACTTGAGCCTGCCCCGGTTTCGTAGACATGCACGATCGCTCGGAAGTGCGGTAGGAGTGTGTCATGGCGAAGCGAAAGCGACGGAAGTTCACGAAGGAATACAAGGCCGAGGTGGTGGAGCTGACTCAGCGACGAGCAGATCATTCGCTTCCTGAAGGAAGCCGAGTCAGGCAGGAAGGTTGCGCACCTGTGCCGCGAGCACGGATTCAGTGAGCAGACCTTGTACCGGAAGAAGTCCAGGTTCCACAGCTTGACGATTGGCGACGCGAGCCAGCGTCGAGCGCTGGAGGACGAAAACCGCTGTCTGAGGCAGCTCGTGGCCGAGCAGCAGCTCGACGACCAGGCTCTGAAGGTCGCCCAGGAAGAAGTGGTCAATCCCCAGGGTCGGCGACGCTTGGTGCGATTCTTCGAGTAGGCCTTCGGTCTGAGTCGCCAGAGGACCTGTCGCCTGGCCGGCATCAGCCGGTCGGTCATGGTCTACCGGCCGATTCGTCCGGACGATGCGGAGCTAAGAACTCGGATCCGCGAGCCGTCTCGCGTGCGGCCCCGCTACGGCGATCGGCGCATCCATAAGCTGCCAAGACGGGAAGGCTGGACCGACTACCGCAAGCGGACTATCGGATCTACCGGGAGGAGCAGCTTTCGGTGCGCCGTAGGCGGCGGGTACGACAAACAAGCGGGCTGATCGGGGTCACGCCCGATGAGACCCACTATGACAAAGGCGGACTGGCGGTGTTCGCCCACGCCAACCGTTGGTTTCCTGCACCCGCCGCGGGCCAAAGGTATCGAGGGTCGCTGCGAGAGCCTCGGCCGTCTGCTCCTCGGATGCGACGTCGCACGAGAGGGTGATGCACTGACGGCCAGTCGCTTCGATCTCGGCCTACGCCTTCTCGCTCTTCTCGGGATCGCGCGCCCAGATCGCGATGCCGGCGCCCGCCTCGGCCAGCCCCATCGCGATGCCGAGGCCGATGCCCACGTTGCCGCCCGTCACCACCGCGTTGCGACCCGTCAGGTCGAAGCTGCCCATCCTACTTCTTCCCTCGATTCGTCTTTCGAAGCGTCGATCACCCGAGGAGCTCGATCTCCAACATCGCCCGCTTGTAGTAGCGACCGCTGAGCTTCGACATGAAGTCGGTCACACGGATCTGCCAGCCGTACTTCGCGCGAAAGGCGTCGTAGGCGCGCTCCACTAGGGGCGCGTCGTCGACGATGACCGTGCGCGCGGGCACGAAGTCGCCCTTCAGCTTGCCTCGGACGTCACAGGGTGCGACCGCCGACTTCGGCGAGTTGCGCAGCCGCTTCACCTTGCCGGCCGTGTTCTCGGTGAAGACGTAGAGACGA
>JANQEF010000140.1 GCA_028278465.1 Dehalococcoidia bacterium
GGTCGATATGCGCACGGTGCGACGCCGCGCCGCGTCCGCCCGGTCGTGGATCGCCCGAGCGATCCTGGCCGCCGCCTCGTCGGTCATCCCCAGCACATCGGTGAGGATGACCGCAAGACGGCGTTCTGGCCGCAGGCAGTGGAGGGCTGCCTCGGTATCGGGCTGCGAATCGTCTTCGCAGCGGGGAGAAGCGGCCTGCATGGATGACCGCTTCACCGCTTCGTCTGCCACATAACCCAGAACCCACGAACGCGGGCTCTCCGATCCGTCGTAAGAGCTGAAATCTGCGCGGGCCTGCTCAAGCGCCTCGTAGACCGCCTCGGCAGCGAGCCGGTAGTCGCCCAGCATGCGGATAGCGAGAGCTGTCGCCGGGCCGACCTCGTTGGCGACTATCGTGTCGAACAGGGAATCCGACACCTTGCCCAGCGTCCGCTCTATCTTGAGCATGTTGCGGGCGCTCTCTACGGCCGCCGCGGGCGAAGTGAAATGTCGTTCGTGGGCCGTGCTTCGGCTGCGGAAAACCCGTCCGGTGCTTGAAAACCGTCCGCCAGCCGTGCCGTCCGAATCGCTCCTGGCCATCGCAACCTCCGTGCTCTGCCGTGCCCGCCATGATCGTGACGAGTACTTGCATCGCTCTACGGCTTTGATGCGCAGAAGGCGCCGGTTGGATCTTGAAGATCTGTACACATTTGCGGCGCGGCCCGCTTCGCCCGCGAGCCGACGCCTCGCCTTGCAGCTTGCCTGAACGGCCGCGTCGTCTCCGTTACCATTGGGTGTTGGACCCGAAACCGACAACTACTTCCCTCTATCGCGAACCGGACGCTGGCCACGGGCATTCTGCTGGCGTGACCATCGCGGTTTTCTGTTAAGACACTGAAACAGGAGCTTGAGATGACATCGACCGAGGCCGAGCGCGCAACCCGTGTAGAGAAAGACTCCATGGGCGAGATGGAGGTTCCTGCAGACGCTCGCTACGGCCCCAGCACGCGTCGTGCTGAGCTCAACTTCCCCATTTCGAACCTTCGCTTCGGCCGCTCCTTCATCAAGGCGCTGGGCCAGATCAAGCAGTCAGCCGCCGTCGTCAACAAGGACCTCGGCGAACTCGGACCGGAGCGAGCCGACCCGATCATCGAGGCCTCACAGAAGGTCATTGACGGCGATTACGACTCCGAATTCGTGGTGGACATCTTCCAGACCGGATCGGGGACATCCACCAACATGAACGCCAACGAGGTGATCTCAAACCTCGCCAACGAGGCGATCGGGGAGCCGCGCGGGTCGGAGGAATCGATTCACCCGTACGACCACGTGAACATGGGGCAGTCTTCGAACGACGTGATCCCGACCGCTATCCACCTCGCTGCGGCGATGGCGATCAAGTACGACCTGCTGCCGGAGATGAAGAAGCTTGAGGACGCGCTGAACGTGCGGTCTCAGATGTTCTGGGAGATCGTGAAGACCGGCCGCACGCACTTGCAGGATGCGACACCGATCCGGCTCGGCCAGGAGTTCAAGGGCTACGCCGGCCAGCTCGAGTACGGGCGCAAGAGGGTGGAGCTGGCGCTGGAGGAGATGTCTGAGCTGGCGCTCGGCGGGACCGCGGTCGGCACCGGCATCGATATGCATGCGGAGTTCGCATCGCGCGTCATCGCCCGCCTCTCTGAGCTGAATGGCCTCGACCTGAAGGAGACTGGCAATCACTTCCAGGCGCAGTCGACTATTGATGGCGTCGTGCAGGCGTCGGGCGCGATGAAGACCATCGCCGTGAGCCTGATGAAGATAGCTAACGACATCCGCTGGCTTGGCAGCGGGCCGCGTGCCGGCATCGGCGAGATCACCATTCCCGCGGTGCAGCCCGGCTCGTCGATCATGCCGGGCAAGGTGAACCCTGTGATCGCAGAGTCACTCACGATGGTCTGCGCTCAGGTGATCGGGAACGACACGACGGTGACGATCGCCGGCCAGTCCGGCAACTTCGAACTGAACGTGATGCTGCCGGTGGCGGCGCACAACCTGCTGGAGTCGATCGACCTGCTTGCGAAGTCCTGCAAGAACTTCCGCGAGAAATGCGTCGAGGGGCCGGACGACGGCATCCAGGCGACTGAGAAGGGCCCGGACATGGTGATGGAGGGGCTTTCGATAGGCACTGCACTGAACCCGCTGATCGGCTATGACAACGTGGCGAAGCTGGTGAAGCATGCGCACGAGAACAACCTGACGGTGCGCGAGGCAGCGCTTGAGATGGCCTCGAAGTTCGGCCTGACAGAGGCGCAGATCGACGAGACGCTGAAGCCGCTGAAGATGACGGAGCCTGAGTCGGGCGACTAGGGCGACGCCGTCTTAACGCTCGCTGCCCGCCGATGAGTTAGCCTTCCGGGCCGTGTTCAGCGCACAACCCCGCGAGGCAGACGCGGCATGAAGCAGCGGCAAGGCGACTACTCGAACTACCGCAGGTCGATCGGCATCTCGTTCGGGGAAGGCGACGAGCTCCGGGCGCGGCCATTGCGCTACAGCCACGCCTTCTGGTGGGTGATCGTCCTCGGGATCCTGGCGTTCTTCATACTGCTCGCCATCCCACCGTCGCTGGCGGTGCAGAACGACGTCCGAAACGAGGTCGAAGCGGCACGTGACGCAGGCCGTTCAGAGCTGCCAGCCCGCACCGCGGATCGCGGCTCGGACGAATCGGACCTGCAGCGGGCGACGCGTCTGGCCGAGGGCTCGGCGGAGCTGATCGCAGCCGCACTGATCGTCACGCTCATACTCACCGCGCTGGCGCACAAGCACGTCGCATCGAATCTCGACGCCATCGGCCCGCGGGTGAAGGAGCAACCGACGCGCATGCTGGTGGTGCCGTGGTTCATCCCCGTCATCGGCATCCACTGGGCGGCGCGGGTGGTCGGCTGGAATGTCCTTCGAAGTTGGGGGAGCGCGGATGGCGAGTCACTGGAGCGCGCACGCGTGCTGGCGCGGCGTGTCTCGTTGACGTGGCGAGTGGCGATGTTCGGGCTATGGGTGTTCAACCCGCTCACCACCGAGTTGCTGTTCAGCGACACCAACATCGATGGGCGGTTGCTGCGCGTGTGGCTGAGCGAGGCGGCGCTGATCTGGATCATCTTCCCGCTGCTCCTCAACCTGGCGGTGCTGACGGTGATCAGCTTCAAGGTGCGCTCGCTGCACATGGCGTCGGAGGCAGAGGAAGAAGGCCGGTGAGCGCGGCGGTAGCTCGCTGCAAGAAATCGCCAGCAGTTGCGGCAGGGCAGGGCGGCACGACCTCATAGACTTGTGTGCCTGACCAGCCGCCGGAGCGACGCCGCATGTACCACGACTTCGCGGATCTCTACGACCGCATCTATAGCGACAAGGACTACGAAGCCGAGTCAGCGCAGCTGGCAGAGATCGTCACCGCGCACAACCCCGACGCCACCACGCTGCTCGACGTGGCCTGTGGCACCGGCGGCCATCTTGTTCACCTGCAAGACCGGTTCGAGTGCCAGGGGATCGACCTGAGCGCCGAGATGATCGAAGTGGCACGGGCGAAGCTGCCAGACACTACGCTTCACGTCGGTGACATGACCGAGTTCGATCTAGGCACGCGGTTCGATGCCGTCATCTGCATGTTCTCGGCCGTCGGCCACCTGAAGACCGTGGACCGACTCGATGCCGCGATCGCCCGCATGGCGGTGCACCTCGCGCCACGCGGAATCCTCGCCGTCCAGCCGTGGATCGACCCGGCCGACTGGCTCGTCGGCAACGTCCACATGGACACCTACGAGGACGACGAGATGAAGATCGCCCGGGTTTCGGTGGCCGAGCCGGTGGACCGCGGGCGGGTCGTGATGGAGCTGCTTGTCGGCACGAAGGCTGGCGTGACGCGGTTGCGGGACGAGCACGAGATGGGCTGGTTCACCCGCGCAGAGTACGAGGCGGCCTTCGAAAAGGCAGGTCTTGCCGTCCGCTTCGAGGACATGGCGCCGACCACCCGCGGCGTCTACATCGGTACGGCTGAATAGCATCTCACCGCTCCCCGTTTTCGCCCGCGTCTGCGCCGTCTCGCCGACCAAT
>JANQEF010000146.1 GCA_028278465.1 Dehalococcoidia bacterium
GTAGTTGAGCGTGTTGTTGCGGACGTTCGGCCGCCAGTCGGTCTTGCCCTCGACCCACCTCTCGAGCTGGTCCTGGAAAGCGCTCAGCTTGAAGTACAGGTGACGCGTGTCCCTGAACTCCGGCGTCGAGCCGTCACGCGTCGAGCGAATATCGATCAGGTCTTCCGGGTCCAGCGTCCTGCCGCAGTTGTCGCACTGGTCGCCGCGCGCCGATTCGAAGCCACAGTGTGGACAGGTGCCCTCGACGAAACGGTCGGAGAGAAACCTCTGCTCGGTCAGCGAGTAGGGCATCGACTGCGTCGCCTCGTAGAAGTAGCCCTTCTCGTCGAGCACGCTGAACAGGTCGTGGACGACCTCGCGGTGGTGGTCGGTGTGGGTGTGCGTGTAGATGTCGTAGCTGAAACCCATCCGCTCGAAGGCGTCGGACCAGATGGCGTGGTAGCGGGATGAGATCTCGTGCGGCGAAACGCCTTCGTCAACGGCGCGCAGCATCGTCGGCGTGCCGTGCATGTCTGAGCCTGAGACCATCGCCACGTTGTTGCCGGCCAGCCGGTGGTAGCGGGCGAAGATGTCGGCCGGCATGTTCATCCCGGCGATGTGACCGAGGTGCGGCGCGTTGTTCACGTAGGGCCAGGCCACGCAAACGAGGATGTTTCTAGCCAAGGAAGGTGGACTCGGGTGGGTGCGGATCGGTTGAGTGAAGGCCGCTGTGGGCGGCCGTTCGCATTATAGCCACCGGTTCGGACCGGCCAACTTGCAGCCGATCACGATTTGCTGGTGGCATGGACTGGTGAGTGATACGAGGGACGGCTGGTGGAGGAGGGGTGCGGCTCGGTGTCGCAGGCTACGTTTTCTTCTGCGCTTCGAGAACAGCCGGATAGGCGCGGGCGCGAGGAGCGCCGGTCTCCGAGATCACCTGCTCAACCGCCGATCTGCCGCTGAGGCCGCTGGCGATCGCCCGTTCCGCTGCGGTCATGATCTGATCGTTCGAGAACTCAGGCTTGGCTGCGTCTGCCGGTTCTACAACAACCACGAACTCGCCCCGGGGATTGTCGAAGTGCGCCAGAGCCTCCGCAGCGGTGCCGCGCCACACCTCTTCGTGCAGCTTGGTCAGTTCACGGCACATGACTAGCTGTCTTTCGGGGGCGATGCCGTCGAGGTCTTCCAGCGTCTTGCGAATCCGGCGTGGCGTCTCCAGGAACACGAGCGTAGCAGGGAGCCCGAGGCCAGACTCAAGCTCCTGTATTCGATCTGCCTTTCGCCGCGGCAAGAACCCGAGAAACAGGAACTTCGTGCCTCCGAACCCGCTGACCGAGAGCGCCGTAGTCACCGCGGAAGGTCCGGGAATCGGCATGACCGCGTGACCTGCCTGCGCTGCACCTTGCACCAGCGCCGATCCGGGGTCAGAGATGGCTGGCGTTCCGGCGTCCGTGACCAGCGCCAGGTCGCCTGAATCCAGGTGATCCAGCAACTGCTTCAGCCGGCCTGGCGGGCTGTGCTCGTTGTAGCTCAGGGTCCGCGCCTTGCTGCCGACATGGCCGAGCAGCTTGCGCGTCACCCTCGTGTCTTCGGCGGCGACCAGCGAGACCGACCTCAGCACATCCATACAGCGTATGGACAAGTCCTGGAGGTTGCCGATCGGCGTGGCGACTACAAAGAGTGTGCCCATAAGATCGCCGCGCCTGTTTGGAAGAGCTACCTGCCAGCCGCCGCTAGCAACTGGTCGATCGCAGCCTCGTGCTGCTCATCGGCGTGGTACGAGCTGCGCACAAGCGGTCCCGCAGCGACGTGCTTGAAGCCCATACGCAGCCCCTCCTGCTCGAGCGTCTTGAACTCGTCCGGGTGGTAGAACCGGATCAGCGGGTGGTGGTTCTTCGAAGGCCGCAGGTACTGGCCGATGGTCAAGAGATCAACGTCCACGCTGCGCAAATCCTGCATCGTCTGCAACACCTCGTCCATCGTCTCGCCGATGCCGACCATCATCCCAGACTTGCTCGGCATGCGCGGATCGATCTCCTTCACGCGCCGGAGCAGTTCAAGCGACAGGTCGTAGTCGCCCTTCGGCCGCACCTTCGGGAAGACCCTTCTCACTGTCTCAATGTTGTGGTTCAGCACCTCGGGCTGCGCTTTTACAACCGTTTCGAGGTGTTCCCGCACGCCCTGAAAATCGGGGATCAGCACCTCCACCTTGCAGGACGGGCGCAGCCGGTGGATCTGCTGGATGCTCATGGCGAAGATGCCTGAGCCATAGTCGGGCAGGTCGTCGCGGTCGACTGATGTTACGACCGTGTACTTGAGCTCCATCTCCTGCACCGTCGTGGCCAGGCGGAACGGCTCCCCGGCGTCGACGGTCCCGGGCCAGCCGGTCTTGACGTTGCAGTACGAGCAGGCGCGCGTGCAGGTGTCGCCGAGGATCATGAAGGTGGCGGTCCTGCGGCCCCAGCAGTCGCCGATGTTCGGACATGCCGCCTCTTCGCAGACGGTGTGCAGCTTGGCGCTGCGGAACCTGCGGCGCAGGTCGAGGTAGTCCTCGCCTCCGGGTGCCGGGACCTTGAACCACTCGGGGAGCCTGCGTTCTACGGCCATGAAGTCCTGATTCGAGATGGGCGCGGTGTTAACGTCTTAGCTGCGGCCGCCCGCTGAGATGGCGGCGTTCGGCGCTTCCAACCTATCTATCGTAGTTGAAAAGGCTCCAGTTTGGGCAAGCGTAAAAAGCGCAGGCGATACGCCGGACCTGACCTCACCTCGCATCTCGGACTTGAGAAGGGTGACGTGCTGGAGCTTGTGCTGGGAGAGCACGCCGACGATGGATATCCGGTCGCCGTGTACGAGGGCGCGCCGGTTCGCGTTCCCGGCGGACTGGCCGGCGAGCGTGTGTGTGCCGAGGTGGTGTGGATCAACCCGGACGCTGTATATGCGACGGTGACCGAGGTGCTGGAACGGAGCGAGCACAGGCGAGAGTCGCCGTGTGAGTACTTCCTCGAATGCACTGGCTGCCAGTGGCAGCACGTCGACTACTCTCACCAGCTGGAGCTGAAGCGCAACCGCGTAGTGAAAGCCATGAGCGAGTACGCCGAGTTGGCTGAGGTCGAGGTCGAGCCGGTGATGGCAAGCCCGTACGAGCTGCAGTACCGAAATCACGCTCGTTTCACTGTCGCACGATGGCCCGAGAACCGCGGGCAGGTCGGCTTCATGAGTGCCGTGACGCGGCGTTTTGTGCGAGTCGACCGCTGTTTGCTGATGAACGATTCGGTCAATAACGCGCTGGGCGCCGTGCAGGAAAAGCTAGCGGGAATGAGCCAGTTCTCCGTGCGAGCGAGCGATTCCACCGGCTCGATGCTGATCCAGCCTCAGCTGTCATCGACGGTCAGGTCGCCGCAGTCAGGCCAGACGCACTACGAGGAATCGGTCGCCGGTCGTCGCTTCCGGGTCGCCTCGCCGTCATTCTTCCAGGTCAACACTGCGCAGCTTGAGCGCATGGTCGAGTGGATTAGCTCGGCGTTGGACGCCGATGGCTCGGGGACTCTGCTCGATGCCTACTCGGGCGTTGGCACATTCGCGGTCCTGCTCGCTCCGCACTTCGAACGAGTGATCGCCATCGAGGAGTCGGCATCGGGCGTAGCTGACGCGAAAGCCAACGCCGCGGGCATCGATAACATCGAGTTCATAGAAGGCCGCTCTGAAGAGGTGATGCAGACGCTGTCCGGAACCGTCGACTACGTGATCCTCGACCCGCCGCGGGCCGGATGCATGCCGGAGGCGCTGGATGCCGTCCGCAAACTCGCTCCGGCAAAGGTCGTGCTCGTGTCGTGCGACGTCACGGCGATGTCACGAGACCAGGCACGCCTCGTCAACGATGGGTTTAAACTGGTTGCCGTTCAGCCGGTCGACATGTTTCCTCAGACGCGGCACGTCGAGGTCCTGACCCTGCTGGAGGGGCCGAACGCACACGGCCGATGACCGGTGAACCGAGGCATATTCCGGGGAATGGCGACCAATCTGAGCAGACCGGAACACGTTGCACACCCTATGACCCGCAGCCCGCTGGT
>JANQEF010000153.1 GCA_028278465.1 Dehalococcoidia bacterium
GATGTATTTGCGGGCGAGGGATTCGGGCACCAGCGTGGTGGCAGCCTCGTTCGCCTCGAGCGTAGTCCAGTCGAACTCCGCATCCAGCGTCACTTCACCACCACCACCGCCGTCAACAACAACCGGCTGCTCGGAGGTGGATTCGGGCTGATCTGGCTTGTCGTCTCGGACCGTGGTCATGTCACATCCTTCTGGAACGGGTATGCGAGCAAGTCTGCCCACCGCTGCTGAGAGTCCGGGCTGATTAAGGGGTGGGCACGGGAGCAGGCAGGGTGAGGACAGGTGTTGGAACGGTTTGTTCCCGTGATCCGGGGACTGCGCGCCAACCTGCGGCCACGTTTGCGTTCGGCCGGTTGCCCGAAAGTACCGGCAGCGCATAGGACCGCAGTACGATGCGCCGCCGACCTGCCATCTCCATCATTCGGTTCATGGCCGCTAAGCGGCCATTTCGAAAACTCGAAAAACCGGTCAGAAAACGATGGAGGACTCCAGAATGACCAAGACTCAGCAGAAGGGCTTCACGCTGGTTGAGCTGCTCGTGGTTATCGGCATCATCGCCGCCCTCGCAGCAGTCGTCATCCCCAACGTGAGCCGATTCGTAGGCTCCGGCGACACCGAGGCCAACAACACCGAGGCACAGACCGTGCAGGCCGCTGTTGACCTGATCATCGCCGACCGCGGTCTGACGACCTCGACCACGAACGCCAACTCGACGGCAACCAACGACTTCTCGTCGTTCGACTTTGACTCCGGCACGTCCGGTAACCAGACTCTGTTCCCGGACTACCTGCGCCAGAACCCCACCAAGTGCTCTTACACGTGGGACACGGCAGGCCAGGTGACGCAGGCGTCAGGCTGCTAGATTCCGACCACGTTTCTGATCCCGGTTATCGAAAGAAGACCGCCGGACGTGAATTCGTCCGGCGGTCTTTTTATTGGGCAGAGTTTGGCGGGCAGATCGGTTGGGTCGCGAGGTGTGGATGGAGCGGATGCTGATGGGGTAATGGGCTAGGGCGAGAAGGCCAGCCTGCCGACGGATGAACCGGTCTGCTGGCCGGCTGTTAGCAGGCGGTGAACGACGGGCGGCCAATGACGCGGCGGTGATCAAGTGGCTGGGTGATCCGGCCGGTGGACCGGTCCGGAATCATGCCCCGTTCATTGCCCGGCTCCACGAACTCTCCGCTGCCCTGCGGGTCGATCTGTGGACGATCGAAGACCTTCGCTGTGTCAGATATCGCCCTGCGCCAGGCGCCCCTGACCGCAGCGGCACCCGCCGGAACCTCTTCCCACACGGCTAACGGGCACGGAATGATGGCTCGTCAAGCATCCATGACCGGCTACGCACTCTCCGTAGCGGTGTCCAAAAAGCATCCAGCCTTCCGAGGTTCCAGACGGCGCAGCCCGCGAGCCGACACAGTCGGGGAGCCCTTAGAAGTACTCGGCTCCGGCGACTGCGAGACAAAGCCCGACCATCCGCCTCAAGCCGCAGCTCGCAACCAGCGATCAACGCCCATCGCGCCTTAGCCTCGCCTGCACTTGCACGCGCCTCTCGACATCCGGCGTCCTGCGACATTCAGGAACTCCACAGTCCCGGAAGCCGGTGGATCAGAGGTAGTCGAACACCCGAGGAGCGATAGTGGATCGGGAGTGCACGAGCGGCCTGATCAACGGTTTCGACGGGCCATCAGCGCCGGACCAACACCTGCAGACCAACGGAGTTACGTGCGCCTAACGCTGAAGCACGCCAGACCAACCAAAGCGCACCAGCATCGTCAGAGGTAGAGAACACTTAAGGCAGAACCGGGCTCAAGCGACAGGCCAGTGGAAGTCAGGTGCGCTCGACGCCGAAGTGCACGCCAGTGCAGTCAACCGGCGCGCGCCAGCATAACTAGAGGCAGAGAACACTTAAGGCGGAACCGGGCTGATCCGGTTGACCGACTACGCCGTGACCAGGTCCTGGCCGACGCCGGAGTAGGTCGCGGAGCTCGTCGGGCTCTCCCAGATGCGTATCGATTTCAGCCGAACGGCCTCCATCTCGAAGGAAGAGATGCGCGCATTTGTCTGGGTGAAGAAGATGTACGCCAGGTTCTCGGTCGTCGGCGGCATCTCGTCGAACGGCGCCGTAGCGTTCAGCAGCCGCTCGTTGTAGCCCGCCGCGATCTCATCGATCAGGTCACGGATCTTCGCGAACCCGACTGCAAAGCCCTCGTTGTCCTCCTTCGAGACCAGGAATCCGGCCTCGACGCGGTAGGAGTGCATGTGAGGAGCCGAAGGCTCGTCGGTCGTCGGGATGAAGTGGCGGGCCTTGAAAAATGAGTCGACAGTCAGCTCGAAGCTCTTGCTGGTGTGCGTGCCGTTCGACTTAGCCGTCGGCGCAGCAAGCTCTTCCCTGTCCGCCTCCAGCACCAGCTCGGGAGTCGCCTCGCCAAGCGCTGCGCCCTCCGTCTCACCGGAGACGGTGAACTCGTCGGACGCCTGGGAAGACAGGTAACCGCGCGGCAGAGGCTGTTCGAGCTTCATCAGCCTGTCGGATGTCTCCTTCAGGTAGTCGAAGACCTCGAGCAGGGAGTTCGAGAGAACGCCGAGCGCCCGCTGCTGCTGACTCGCAGAGGAGTTCATCACGACGTCGACAACACGCTCGATCTCGGAAGAGAGCGATGTGAGCGACCGGTCAAGCTTCTCGACCTCTTGCGGATCGGCGTGGACAGCTTCGCGGTCGGCGGCACTGGTGGCGCCGGCAAGAGCCGAGCCCGCTGCCCGGGCGGCGCCCGTTGCGTGAGCGGTGTGCTGCGCGCCGGTCTCAGCCGACTCGCCGTAGGTGCAGATGCACGGACCGAACTCGGAGCAGCCTGTGCAGCAGTAAACCTGTCCGTCCTGCGCGGTGAACCCGCTCCAGTCGAACTCGATAAAGCAGTTTGCGCAGACGTTTGATGTGGACTCGGGAGTCAATGAGATGTACCTCACGGCTTCGGCTTACCCGGCCAACGTTAGTCGGCGGCCCGTGCGGGCGATGTCTCATTAAGCTCAAGAAACCCTTCAACACTCGGACAAGTTTTTCGCCAATAGGCTCACCGCGGCCCGACGCACGGACGTCCGGCGTGACCGTGATCAACAGCGCGGAGCGCCTGTCCGCAACGGTTTTCATCAGTTCGCGTCGCACACCTCGGCCACACCTTGCACACTCCGTTGAGCCTCGTCTGAACTGGGCAGGTTCGCCCGGCGGGTCACGCGTGACCGGTGTGGCTCACACCGAACTGGCTCATCGGCTCTCGCGTCCCCCTTAGCAGTGCCGCGAATCTGGATATTGAACGTGACTCGTTCCCGGTCGACGGCGCTCACGCTGGTGAGGCATATGAGTTTGCAACCCCAATCCACACTCAATTGCGGCCACGCGCCGTTGCTACCACGGTTTCCGGATTCGTACTTGCCTCTAGTATCGAACCGTGTGCCAGAGCAACTCGGCGCAGACCTGATCCCAGATATGAGCAATAGCGTCAATCAAATCGATCGGAAGAGCCGGGTCGCTGTCCAGTCAGGCGTTATCGGCCTGGTGCTGGCGGTAATCAGCATGCTGAGCGTCAGCGCGTTCGTGATACCGATGCTTGTCAGGGCTTCAACTACCAGCAACCTCCAGTCATCGGCCCCGCTGAAGACCGAGGTCGGCCGGTCCGCGTTCGAGCACACGGCGTGGAGGATCCAGGAAGACCCGACGTTCCTGGCGGGCTTCGCCGGATCTCCTCCCGGAAGCACGTACCAGCTCGACATCGGCGGCGAGACGGCGCAGATCACCGTTGAAACGGGGTCGTACGCCGCTCCGCCGCATGACCTGGCGCTTGAGGTCACGCTAACGCCGAACGTGATTCGCAGGTGGAGCAACAGCCAGGTCGATTTCACGCTGACCGTCTACAACAACACGGAAGGCACCGAGGAGATCGACAGGGTCGAGGTCTACCGCAGGGACGGCGTTTCTGCGTCTTACATGAACGGCACCTCGTCAGGGTTCGAAGACTCGGACCCATCGTCGATATCCGGCGGATGGCGATGGGATGTGTGGCCCGTGTACCCGATCGAAGGTCTCGGCGGGAGCGGCAGCCACACCTGGTCCCTGGACGTCGATGACGGGACGGACAACTACTGGTTTGACGTGTTCGTTCGGACGGTGAGCGGCAGCACGGTCCAGGTATCGCTCGAGCCATCGATCAATGTCTCGAACACGATCCAGGGCTCGGGGCTGTCCATGCTGTCCACCAGCTCACCGGACATCGTCGAGGCAGACGTCAACGAGACGTATGACGTCCAGCTGCTAATGAAAAACGAAGGCAGTTCCGACGAAGGGATCACGCGTATCCGGCACTACTTCCCGTCATCGCTGTCTTACGTCTCGGGATCGACAACCGGCGTGACGACTTCAAACCCGAGCACCTCCACGGGCTACGGACCGCGTGGCGACATGACAAGGCTGACGTGGTCGTTCTCCGGTAACGGCGCCGATCTCACCGCAAATTCGAATGAGTACATCCGGTTCAGCCTGAGCGGCTCGCTACCGATAGGCGAGCACTTCAGCCAGAGCACTTACCGGATCGACGACGACAACTCATCGTCCAGCAACTTCTCTGTAACTACCGGAATGAAGCGCGTGGTCTCATCTGCCCGCAAGTTCGACATATCGGTGGTGGACGGCGACTTCAGCATGGACACCGAGGCCTGGATTGTGGAAAACGAGCCGCTGATTGCGCGAGTGGAAGAAAAATAGCGATGACCTCCGTTATCGATAAGAAATTGCTGGCCCAGCTGAGCGGCGAAGATACAGCGCCCAAGCGCGATCTTTCGTTCGACGTCATCAGCGCGGAGCTGAAGAAGAGGGTCTTCAGCCGCTGGACCTTCATCGCCGTGATCCTGATCAGCGTGACAGCGCTCGCCGCCTGGAACGTGCAGATCTCGCTCCAGGAGGGAGACCTGAACAGCCAGGTTGACGACCTGGCGGCCACCACCGGCGCCACGCTTCCCAACCCTGCCGAGCTGGAGCAGGCGATCGCCACCGCCGAAGAGAACCTGCTTCTGACACAGGAAACTTCACTGCTCGGCGTGCCGGACGCGCAGCTCTCGCTGATGCTGATCGACGTCGGCTACGACAACGGCGTCAATGTCTTCTACACCGACATCGAGCCCGAGAAGTTCCAGAACATCGGAGACAAGACCTTCCCGGCGAAAGAGATTCTGCTCTCCGTCGAGGGCGAACTGCCGAAGCTGACCGCCTTCATCGAGTCGCTGGAGCAGGGCGCGATAGAGGGACTCGAGATCCGGTCGACCGACCTGGCATGGCAGCCGCCTGACACCTACCGCGCAATCATCACCACATCGGTCTACCGGCAGCTGGTCGACCAGGACCGCGAGGTACCCGAGGATGAATAACCTGTCGATGGCAGTCCGATCACGCATGCAGCAGATGAGCAAGCTGCTCAGGTTCCGGCCTATGCGGAAGCGCCGTCGCGCGACGCTGACGTCGAAGCGCACCCTGCGCATGCCGAAGTTCACGCTCGTCAGGACCTTTTACGCAATGGCGCGCGAGAAGGTGAAGGAGTGGTTCGACGAGGCGAAGCGGTTTGTTGTCGAGATCGGCTCTGTGCTGACCAACGCTGTGATCCGTGCGGTCATGTCGCCGTTCGAGTCACTGGTCACGGTGACAGTCGAAGACCACGTGATCCGCATCGTCATCACTCGTGGTTACCGCGTCACCTTCTGGTCTGAGGTCACGATCCCGCCGGGCGTTGTGAAGGACGGCGCGATCGTTGACTCCGCGGTCCTGCAGGAGAAGCTGGACGACCTGCTGGCGCCGGTGCTGGGCGGCTTCCACTTCGGTGGCCGCCGTCTCGCCATCGCCGTCTCAGGCCGCAACCACGCCTACCGTGAGTTCAACCTCTTCGTGCCAAGCGGCGCCGATCTGGGCAAGATCGCTCTCGAAGCGCTGCAGTCCGACCTCGACGTCACCTCCAGCGAGATGCTGCTCGACTGGGAGGTTGAGGGCACGGCTGCGCTGAGCGACGAGAGCCGCGCGCAGATCGCCAAGGAGATGACCACAGACTCCGGGCGCGTGCCTGACGGACGCCTGTACGACATCTATGGCGTTGGACTGCGCAGGCGCGTGGTTGAGCGCAACACCGAAGACCTGTCTTTCATCACCAACCGCATCGCCGGCATCCAGCCGAAGACGCTCGCTCTGGCGGCGGCGACGAACGAGCTGACGGCGATCATCGTGGACGTCGAATTCAGCTCATTCACCATCGTGCTGGTCAGGAACGGACTGCCGCAGGTCGTCAGAGAGTCCTCTTTCGACCCGCAGGTCAGGCTCGGACTGCTGGCCGTGACAATTGAGAACGAGCTTGGAAACGCCATCGAGTTCGCAGACGCCGCGAACGGCGCGTCGCACATAGATGAGACGACGCCGCTGTTCCTCACAGGCATGGGCTCGAAGAACGAGAAGTTCCAGAACCAGCTCAGCAGTGAGCTGCCGTACGAGATATCGGACCTGCCGCCGACGCTGCGTGCTCCCGAGGGCTTCTCGTTCGACCGCTTCGCATCGAACGTCGGCATGACGCTGGTGGCGGGCAAGCGCTTCTGGCAGTTGACCGCGATCCCGATGGTGAGCCAGCCGACTTTCGAGCTGAGGCCGGACAAGTACCGCCCGCGCCCGATGCCGATCAAGGCGATGTCGAAGGTAGCGGTGTCCGCTGCGGCCGGAGTGGCGGTCTTCTACGGCTTCACCATGACCGCTGATCGGACCGACGAGATCACCAACCTGGAAGGCCAGATCGCCAACATGGAGAGCCTGATCGACCAGCGTGAGGACCTCATCGGCGACATCAGGAGATCGAGGATCGAGCTGGAGCGCATCGAGGGCTTCAACTCAGAGCTTCAGAGCGAGACGGCGCAGCTGCGCGACCGTGACAAGGGCTACGCAGAGACGCTGACCCAGCTGACTTCACAGCTGACCGAAGGCGTCGAGCTCGCCGCCATCCGCGACTCGGGGTCGCTGGTGATGCTCGAGCTGATCGGCGACGACCACAGGACCGCTCTCGAGTACATAGACAAGATCGGTGAGACGGACTGGTTCAAGTCCGTGCATGTCGACCACGTCACTCTCAGCGAGCCGGAAGAGGGTGAAGCCTCCGCCGCCTCGGTGAGGATCAACGTCCAGCTGACCAGGCTCCCTGCAGGGGCGCCTGACACGCAGGAAATCGTCTCCAACTAACGGCCGGCAAGCTCAGGTCAACAGACTCATGGCAACCCAGCTAAAAACGGCCGCAAAGCGAAGGCAACGACGCCAGCGCGGCTTCGTGCTGATATCGGCCCTGTTCTCGATCATCATCATCAGCACGACCGTGTTCACCGGCCTTGTCGGTGTCTCCACGGCGTCCAGGCTAACGGCGGAGGTCTCAGACCAGACAACGGCAACAACGGTGGCGCTTTCGCAGATCGACGAGATCCGGACCGCGAACTATGTCGCGACTGGAGGCAGCTACAACTCTGTCACCACACCGGCGGAGATCACAGTGACCAACACGACGAGCGCCATCGCAGGCGGCAACAGCAACATCCAGCAGGTCACGATCCAGGTCAGCAAGGCCGGCGAGGTGATCCTGGAGACGACGATCATTAAGGCGAACAGGTAGCAAGAGATCTCAACCCTGGCACAGACCGGCCATTAAGAGGCTGACCAGTGAACGCAAACACGAAAATCCATATCCCCAAAGAGGCGAAGCCGGCCGAGCAGTCGGCATCGGCGAGAGAGGTGGTGCACTTCGCCTACGGCAGGTACATCACCAGGACGCGCCGCACCCTGTGGGACAAGCTGACGAAGACCGAGTTCCTCTCGAAGAAGAAGGTGACTCGCGACGATGTGATCGGCTTCACTCGTGAGTTCGCCACGCTTCTCGAGTCTGGCCTGACGATCGGCAACAGCCTGGAGCTGCTGGCAGCCCAGCGCGTCGACGAGCCGCTGGGACCCGTCATCCAGAAGGTCAGCGAGGACCTGGTGGCCGGAGACACGCTGGCAGAGGCGTTCTCAAAGCACCCTGAGATCTTCGACGAGGGCTTCACGCGCTCCATCTCCAGCGCAAGCCGGGGCGCGCCCATCGCAAGGGCACTCTACCGCGCCGCCGACTTCATGTCCGAGCGGGCTTCGGTCATGTCCGAGATGAAGCGGCAGCTGGCGTACCCGGTGCTGGTGCTGGTCGTCGGTATCGTCATCGTGGGTGTGCTGCTCACGGTGTCGCTCCCGCAGATGATGAACCTGTTCACTAACCTCGACTCGGAGCTGCCGACACCCACAAGGATCCTGATCGCCATATCGAACGGGATACGCGGCTATCCGGAGTACATCGCCCTCGGGATGCTGGTCGTCGTAATCGGCACGTTCCGGTTCACAAGGACCAAGCAGGGCCGCAGGCTCATACACCTTGCCGCGCTCAAGATCCCCGGCCTGCGGAAGATCGTGCTCTTCAACGAGATATCGAAGATGTCCGAGGTCACCTCCTCGCTGCTCGAAAGCGGTATGCCGATCAACGCCGCCATCGACGCCGCGAAGGACAGCGTTGGCAACGACATTGTTCGCGAGGCGATGATCGAGGTGCGTGACGGCCTGCAGTCCGGAGATGGGCTCGCTGCGCCGCTCCGCCAGACCGGCCTGTTCCCTGCCACCTTCACGCAGAGCCTTGAGGTTGCGGAGAACACGGGAACCCTCACTGAAACGCTGTCCCGGCTGAGCCGGCTGTACCGCGAAGAGGCGAGGGTGAACATCAAGTCGCTTGTCGGGATGGTTCAGCCGCTTTCGACGATCCTGGTGGCGCTTATCGTGGGCTTCATCGCCATATCGGTGATCATGCCGATGTACACGGCACTGGGGCAGTTTGACTAGATTGTGCGCCGGCACAGTGCCGGTTGCGGTATTCACCTAAGGGAATCAACAGCAGCAATCGTAAGCTTGAGACATGGAATCAGGAGATCCTGTCAACATGGTTAGAGTTCTAATCGCAGACGACAACGCCAACATCAGGGAGGCGCTTCGTTTGACCCTCGAAGACGAGGGCCACGAGGTGACTGAGGCTGCGGACGGCGTTGAAGCGCTGGAGATCGCGGCAGATATCTCGCCGGACCTGATCTTCCTCGACATCGCCATGCCCAGGATGGACGGGATCGAGGCGCTCCGTCGCCTCAAGGCGTTCTCAGCAACGCAGAACATCCCGGTGGTGATGGTCACCGCTCAGAACGACCGCAAGGCGATCGCCGAGGCGGTGAAGCTGGGTCTACGTGACTACATCACGAAGCCCTGGTCACTGGACGCGGTATTCGATGCGGTGGCGCTGGCGACTCCGAAAGACCCGCCTCTGGCGCAGACCGGCTAAGAAGTCAGCGTCCGAAACCGCTTTCGCTCACTCGGGCTCAGACGGGCTTGCGAAGGTGCGTTCCGCTTGAAGCTGGTTCTGCAGCTGGTCTATCTGGGCGACCGCGTTCTCAAGCCGCAGCGCAATCTCTTCCCTGGATTCTTCCGGACCGAGCCGGATAACGGGACCGAGAACGCCTCCACACTCCTCAACCCAGCCACCTATCCAGAACGTCTCGTGTGAGGTGTCGACAGGCCTCAGGACGTTCCACAGCCTGCACTCCGGATTCTCAGCGCTGACCTGCTGGATCGCAGGGTCTTCGGCGCCAACCGGCTGAGTAAAAGGCAGGTCGGCGGCATGGGCAGAGCCGTCGGAAACGACAGCGATCGAATCCTCCGTTCCGTTCCCGAGATTCCATCTGACTACGCCGAGGGCGGTTGCCAGTCCAAGCGCGCCCACGAAGAACACAGCTATCCATGCATCGCGAAGCCGCATAGCCGCCCGGTCCCATCTTCGAGGTGAAACGGTCTGCTTCCAGCCTAGCGGCGCTCAGCCATGAGGTCTGGGTGCTACCAACCTACAACGGCGTCGGCGATGTGTAGTCTGCGGTCTCGCAGGCGGTCAGAAGCTGAGCGGCACGGCCACAGTCAGTTCAGGTCGCCATCCGGAGGCTTCTGGAGCGTCCCGCCGCGCTGCGGCTTCGGCCCCCTGCGGCGTACGGGCTTCCGCGAAGCGGTAACCGCCTCTTTCGACTCCTTCGACGCCCACGTGAAGAAGATCGCCGTCAGCCCTGCCAGATAGAGCGCGTTACCGGGGATCCACAGGATCAGCCCGGCCATTGTCTGGTCCTCTAGCGCCGTCATGTTCCAGTGCATCGGGGTCGACAGGTACTCCTCGTAGATCACGCTGCGCGACATGGTGATGATCGATGCCAGCACAGCGGTCGGCGTGACCACGAGCAGCAGGTAGACGAGGCGCTGCGGGTACGAGAGCTTCGACCGCACCGGCGCCGGGCCGATGATGGGCCACCAGAACAGCGCGGCGGACACGAAGAAGGTCAGGTGCTGCAGGTAGTGGACAGAGTCGTTGCTCAGAGCGGCGGAGAAGAGCCACGGCGCGTGCCATGCATACAACGTACCGATGAAGAGCGGGACCGTGATCCGCGGGTCGATCAGCCACCTCAGCAGCCGCTTGACCGGCGCATCCTCCCTGAACAGCTCCCCGGCGCCGAGACGCACCGTCTCGGGCATCGCCCACAGGTAAGCGGGCATCGGGCTTGCGAGCAGCAGCAGCGGCGCGCCGATCATCGAGATGACCAGGTGCTGGATCATGTGCAGCCAGAACGCCTCGGCCGCGAAGGCGTCGAAGGGGCCTGCAAGCGCGATGTAGAGCGCTGCGAACCCGGCGACACCGGCGTAGACGCGCTTCGATTCGAGCGGGGAGGCATTCGCGCGGGCAGACAGCCGCATCAGGCCGAACATGTAGACGGCGCCGGCGATCAGCACCAGGATGGAGAACGGATCGCCCAGCTCCCATCGGCTTACAAGGTCGCCGAACGAGCGCGCAACTTCAACATCGCTGGCAGCGGACGGAGAGTCTGGCATCGGCGGCGCGGGCTCCGGCTGGCGGATGAAGCGAACGACGCAGTAATTCTACGTGCGGCCGGAGCGAATTGGCGGCAATCATCGCCAGGAAACTCGGCTATCCCGCGGGACTGGACAAGATCAGCCCTAGATGCCTGAGCCGTGGTGCCGCTGCAGCAGCAGTACGGCGAGGAATACGCCGACTCCCAGCACCATCGCGGCGCCGAAGATCCAAGAGTAGTACTTGCGCTCGAACCGCAGGTGCATGAAGAAGGCAACCACCATGATGAACTTCACAGCCGACAGCGCCAGCATGATGGCGTTCCTGCCGGACGCGCCGAACGCCTCGATGGTGAACAGCCGCCACTCGAGGAATGTGAAGATCGACAGCACTACCGCCACGACCAGGTAGCCGCGCACCGAGGCGTGCGAGACGCCGGCATAGGTCACGAAGTCCCACGCTTGCTTGAACCACGGGTCGCCCATCGGGCCTTCGCCCTGCGGGTTCACTTCTTCCTGGTGGGGCTTCGGGAGATTCCACCAGCCCTTGCCGTCGTGCGAAAGCAGTTTTCCAGTCTGGTTGTCTTCTTGCATACGAAAAGCTTCTGGCGGTTACCCGTGGTGAATGAACGGTGGAGCGCCCGGCGGCGGCCCATCATTCGCCGTCACCAGGTACACGACCGTAAAGATCACGATCCACACGATATCGACGAAGTGCCAGTACAGTCCGGCAATCTCAAGGTCGAGCGAGTTGTCGCTGCGTAAGGTGCCCCTGAAGTGGCCGTATAACAGCATCAGCAGCCACAGCACGCCAATCGTCACGTGGGCTCCATGGAACCCGGTCAGTATGAAGAATGTACTTCCAAACAGGTTGGTGCGAGGCGTCAGGCCCTCGTTCGCGAAGACCGAAAACTCGACGATCTGGAAGACGATGAAAACGCCACCGAGCAGCGCCGTCATAAAGATCCAGAAACGCCCCGGTCCCTTCGAATCCTCTCGCACATAGTGCAGCGCAAGGACCATCGCAAGGCTCGACATCAGCAGCACGAAGGTCGAGATCGTGGTGATCGGGATGTCCAGGACATCTTCCGGGTACGGACCGACCTGGCTGCGGTTGCGGTAGATCAGGTACGTGGCGATGAACGTGCCGAAGAACATCACGTCCGACGCCAGGAAAGCCCACATAAGGAGCTTTCGGTTGCTGAGGCCTGTCGACGTGTTGTACGTCGGGTCGTGGGCCTCTGCGTGATATTCAGTTACTGCCTGTTGCGCCAAGTTAGCCGTTCCAGTAGATCAAGCGTGAAAGCTGTCTGATCCGCTATCTCCTCAGTGCTCCGCGTCCGGATCAGGGTCGTTCACCGGTTCGAGCGACCAGCCGAGGATGCCCCACATGCCGATCACGCCGCCAACAACAATGACCCAGTAGCCCGCCAGCAAGCCGCCAAGCCCCAGCGTCACGCCCATCGCCGCGATGAACGGGTAGTAGGACATGTCCGGCAGGTGGATGCCGTGGCCGTGCTCGTCATCGTGGTGCTCGTCGTCACCCGCCCCGCCGGAAGGCGCAGCCGTGCTCTCTTCGACAGCGTCCTGCGCGCCTGAGGGAGCGGCCTCGTGGCCTTCTTCATGCTCCAGCAGCTCCGGGTACTTCTGGTACCAGAAGTCGTCACGGTAAGCGACCTCGGGGATCTCGGCGAAGTTGTAGTGCGGCGGAGGCGATGCGATCGACCACTCGAGCGTGCGAGCGTCCCACGGGTCGTCGCCTGCCTTCACCTGGTTCCTGCGGCTGTACCAGACGTTGTACAGGAACGCCAGCATGGCAACGGCGATAACGAAGCCGCCGATCGTCGCCAGCAGGTTCAGGCTGTCCCAGCCCATGTCGGACGAGTAGGTGTAGATGCGGCGGGGCATGCCGTCCAGCCCGAGCCAGTGCATCGGAGCGAACTGCAGGTTGAAGCCGAGAAGCATCAGGAACCAGACAACCATGCCGATCCTGTCGTGCAGGATGTATCCGGTCATCTTCGGCCACCAGTAGTAGATGCCGCTGAAGATCGCCATGATCGCGCCGCCGAACAGCACGTAATGGAAGTGGGCGACGACGAAGTACGTGTCCTGCTGCTGCGCGTCGCTCGGCGCTGAGGCGTGCATGACACCGCTCAGTCCGCCGATCGTAAACATGGCGATGAACGAGATCGAGAACAGCATCGGCGTGTTGATCTGAAGCGATCCACGGAACATCGTGGCCATCCAGTTCAGGATCTTGACGCCCGTTGGTATCGCGATCGCCATCGTCGATACGGCGAACGCCGAAGTTGCCGCCGGGCCGAGGCCGACTGTGAACATGTGGTGCGCCCACACGAACCAGCCGAGGAACGCGATGCCGATTCCCGAGAAGATCACGAACGAGTAACCGAACAGCGGTTTCTTCGAAAAGGTCGGCAGCACCTCGGAGACGATGCCCATCGCAGGCAGGATCAGGATGTACACCTCGGGGTGGCCGAAGAGCCAGAACATGTGCTGCCACAGCACCGGGTCGCCGCCGTTGAGTGAGTTGTAGAAGTTGGTGCCGTACAGACGGTCTGTGCCGATCTGGATCAGCGCGACGCCGATCACCGGTATCGCCAGCACCAGAAGGATCGACGTGATCAGCGTCATCCAGGTGAAGACCGGCATCTTGAACAGCGTCATGCCCGGCGCACGCATGTTGAAGATCGTCACGATGAAGTTCAGGCCGGCC
>JANQEF010000160.1 GCA_028278465.1 Dehalococcoidia bacterium
CAGGCGGGAAATGCTCCAGCGCAAAGAAGTTCGGTACGCACGCTGCCATCTGCACCGCCGCCGCGTACGAGACCTCACCGTTCGGGTTGTGCGGAGTAAACGCCGAGTAGTGCGAATCTGCGATCGCCGCGATCTTGTGCGCGGACAGCAGTCCGCCACAGTGCGATATATCAGGCTGCACGATATCGGCACCCTGCCGCTCCAGGAGCTGCTGGAAAGCGAACGTAGTGAACAGCCGTTCGCCAGTAGCAATCGGGATATCGACCTTCGACCGCACATATGCCATCTCATCCAGGTTCTCGTGCGGCACCGGTTCCTCAAAGAAGCCGATGTTGAACTGCTCGATGGACTTCGCGGCGCGGATCGCGTTGCCGGTCGTCTGGAAGATGCCATTGCAATCGATGAACAGGTCGACGTCAGGCCCGACCGCGTCCCGCACTGCGCCCACGGCGTCGGCGCCGGTGTTCAGCACCGAGTTTTCTAGGCGGTAGAAGTCGATGCCCGGCCGGCGTCCCCACGGATTGAACTTCAACCCCTTGAAGCCGAGCGCGACCGTCCTGCGCGCGGCGTCCGCGAACTGGTCCGGTGACATGCCCTGCTCGTACCAGCCGTTGGCGTAGAGCTTGATGCGATCACGGGTGCGGCCGCCCAGTAGCTCGTAAACCGGAACGCCCAGCGCCTTGCCCTTGATATCCCATAGTGCCGTCTCGACGCCGCTGATGGCGCTGTTCAGCACCTCGCCGCCCGCGTAGAAGGCTCGGCGGTACATCTCCTGGAAGTGCTTCTCGATGGGGAACGGGTCTTTGCCGGTGATGTACCGTGCCAGCTCCCGTACAGCGGCATCGACCGTCGCTCCCTTGCCCTCAAGCGTGGCCTCGCCGACACCGCTGATGCCTTCATCCGTCTCGAGCTTGACGATGACCCAGTTGCGCCAGGATCCGCCAACGAGAAAGGTCTTGACCTGCGTGACTTTCATGGCGCCGCCAGCTTAACGGAAGCGGTAGCGGCGGAGTTCGGACAGCGGGAGTCAGGCGTGGGTCAACGAACTTGATTCTGTGCCTGCCCTGAGCCAATCCAAACGGATTGATTCAGAATCTCTCAGCTCATCACTCCTCTGGCGGCACGAACCAGCCGTCACTGCCCTGCAGCATGCCGCGGGTGCGGTTGATCTCGCCGGCGTGATACACGTCATGCTCATGCATGATGTCGATCAGCAGCAGCGTCGGCACCATCTGGCCCCAGTGCGCCTTCCGGTCCGCCTCCAGCTCCGAATCGTCCGGCAGCTCATCGATCGCCGAACGCAGGTATGTGTGTCCTTCCCGCAGCCACTCGATGGCGGCCTCCTTCGTCGCCAGGCGGCTTGCGGGCGGAGTCGCCGGGTCGTCGCCGTAGTCCATCGAAGCGTCGCGGAAGCCGTGGTTCGCGTACATGAACTTGAACAGGCCAACATGGTGCACGATGTCTCTAATCGACCGCTCGGCGCCCTCGGGCAGCGCCTCCCACTCGGCCTGCGTGACGTTCCGCAGGTTTTCGAGCAGCGCTTGCTCGCTGGTCTCGAATGAGCGGTCGAGGATCCGCAGGAGTTCGTCGATGCGGTGCCGTGCCATGGGTCTACTCTCCTTCAAAGTCGCGTGCACCTGCGTGACGCCCTAACTTAGCAGCGACAGATCGCCTGTCCGGCGCCTGTGGCATGAGGAGAGTGGGAGAGTGTGTTCCCTGAGCGAAGTCGAAGGGTCCCTTGTGCAGAAAACCTGTCCTGTCAGGACGAGTCTTGGCTGCAGAGATCCTTCGACTACGCTGCGCTTCGCTCAGGAAACACGATTCTCCCTCCCTAGCCAGCGAGGGAACTAGAGGGTAGGTCATCGTGTCTGGTAGGGACGACGCGCACCCTTCGACAGGCTCAGGATGGTGTCACAACTTCTCCCTCACCTCAATCCTCTCCCGCTGGGAGAGGAAGCTAACGACCCTCCCCCTCTGCCTACGCCCGGGGGCACCCGAAGCTGGGAGGGGGATCCCACCCGGCGCGACAATTCCTGGCATGAGACAGCGACTGCAGAAACTTCTTGCCGCGTCAGGCGTCGCATCACGCCGCAAGAGCGAGGAAATCATCGCCGCGGGCCGGGTGACGGTGAACGGCGAAGTCGCTACGATCGGTGAGTCGGCAGATCCAGCCGTCGACGAGATCCTGCTGGACGGCGAGCCGCTGCCGGCCGAGAGGAAACGCTACCTGCTGCTCAACAAGCCGGCCGGGTACGTCACGACGCTGTCGGACCCACAGGGCCGGCCCACGGTCATCGACCTCGTGGACGTGCCGGAGCGGGTCTACCCGGTCGGGCGGCTCGATGCGGAGACGACAGGACTCCTGCTGCTGACGAACGATGGCCTGTTCTCGCACCGCATCGCCCACCCGCGCTTCGAGGTCGACAAGGTGTACGAGGCAGACCTGGAACGGTCGCTGACCGCGGATGGCTGTCGCCGGCTGGAGTCAGGCGTGGAGTTGGAGGACGGCGTGACGAGGCCGGCGAAGGTGGAACCGCTGGGCCGGGGCCGCAAACGGGTGCGCATCACGGTCCATGAGGGGAAGAAGCGGATCGTCCGGCGGATGCTGGAGGCGGTGGGCTCGCCGGTGTCGTCGCTGGAGCGTGTGCGTCTCGGCGACCTGTCGCTGAATGGTGTTGAGCGCGGTGAGTGGCGTGACCTGACAGGCGCGGAAGTGGAGGCGCTGATGAAGGCATCGGCGTCAGTGAACCGGCGCAAGAGGAAGGTCGCGGTAAGGCGGTAGCGAGCTATCAGAACAGGCGCACTGTTGTCATCCCGACCGAAGCGGAGGGATCTGACCGTCTTCCTGGATCACCTGAGAGATTCCGGATCAAGTCCGGAATGACAGAACCTCACCCGCAAGAAGGTGCCCAACTCCGCCCGGTCCCGGCATAGCCGGGACGTCTGTGTTTCCTGAGCGGAGCGCTAGCGGAGTCGAAGGACCTCTGCAGCAGAAACTCGCCCTGACAAGACGTGTCGGCCCCTCAAAAGACCATTCGACTTCGCTCAGGGCAAGCTAGCTAAGGATGGCGGTCTTCCTTCTCCCAGCGGGAGAAGGTGCAGGATGAGAGAGAAGTGATCTCACATTGACCAGTCAGATCCCTCCGCTTCGGTCGGGATGACAGTCGAGCGCCACCCTGAGCTAGTCGAAGGGTGACAAGCGGTCCCGGCAACGCCAGGACGTCTGTGTTTCCTGAGCGGAGCGCTAGCGGAGTCGAAGGACCTCTGCAGCAGAAACTCGCCCTGACAAGATCAGTCTGCTGCTCAAGAGACCCTCACCCGCAAGCGGGTACCCGTCGCTCAGGGAACACCACCGCCCTCTACCCGCCCGGCGGTGTGTAGGCGACGCCGGCTGATCGCTTGATCGCCTCTATGCCCTCTTCGTAGCTCATCAGCACCGTCGTGTTCACATCGCTCACGCTGCCCGAACCCGCAACCGCCATCAGCATCGAAGCGATCGAAACGTTGTCCGGCGCCTCGGAGATCACCACGACATCCGAATCACCGAACGCAAAATAGTAGCCCAGCAGCTTGCCGCCGACCTTGCTCATCATGTCGCCCAGCACTTCGCGGCGATCCTGCGCGCCGGTCGCCATCGCCTTGAACGACTCCGGCGTCAGCCGCGCAGTCGTCAGATACAGTCCCATGTCACGCTCCTTGCCAGTCTCGTGAGTTGTGCAATATGGCGGCACGATACCACAGGCCGCTTACCGCTCAATCCTCCAGCTTTCGCAGCACCCGACCGTGCAGCTCGCCAGTTGTTTTTCCGTTGTGGATTGCCAACTTCCCGTTCACCAGCACATGCTGCATGCCGGCCGAGTACCGGTGCGGGTCCGCGAACGTGGCGTTCTCGTGCAGCTCCTCGGGCTTGAACACACAGACATCGGCGACCTGTCCTACCGCAACCCTGCCTCGCCTCGTCAGCCCCAGCCGCTGCGCCGCCAGCGACGTCATCTTGCGCACCGCCTCCTCCATCGAAACCAGCTTCTTCTCAAGCACCATGTGCTCGAAAAAGCGGGTATTGGTGCCGTAAGAACGCGGGTGCGGCTTGCCGGACGACAGCGGACCCTCGTCGCGCAGCGAACTGCCGTCTGAGGCGACCGTCACGTACGGGTCGGCGGCGATGGCGTAGACATCCTCGTCCTCCATCGAGTGCAGCACGTACGAGCCCTCCGACTGCTCGTAAAGCCGCAGCGCCGCCTCCTACGGCTCGACGCCCCACTCGTCCGCCACGTCCTGCAGGCTGCGGCCTTCGAGCGACTGGTCCGGCGGGAAGCTGGCGATCACGCAGCCGCGGGCGTCGTGGTTACGGTTGATGTAGTAGTCGGTGTCCTGCCGAATTCGTGCCCGGATGTCGCTGTCGGCCAGCCGTTCCAGCGTCTTCTCGCGCCCGCCGACGAGCGCCCAGCGCCCGAACATAGCGCCTGAGAAGCCGGTGCTGGACCACGGGTACGGGTACTGGTCGCCGGCAACATCGATGCCCTCCTGCCGCGCCCTGTGCATCCCCTCCAGCAGCTCGTGCCCGCGGCCCCAGAACTTCGGCCCGACCGCCTTCACATGCGAGATCTGGATCCGTGCGCCAGTGCGCCGGCCGATCTCAATCGCCTCGGCGTGCGCGGGAAAGAGGCCGCACAGGTCGTCCGCCTCGGAGCGGATGTGTGACGAATAGAGCTTGCCTCTGTCTGCTGCGGGCTGCGTGTAGGCGATCACCTCGTCGGTGAGCGAGTAGGAGCCGGGCGCGTACCAGAGGCCGGTCGAGACGCCGAGCGCGCCGGCGTCCAGGCTCTCGGCGACAAGCTGCTGCATGCGGTCGAGCTCTTCCGGCGTTGGCGCACGCGGGTCCATGCCCAAAACAGCGGCGCGCACCGTGCCATGGCCGACCTGCGTTGCGACGTTGATCGTGGAGCCTGCGTTTTCGAGTGCGGTCAGGTAGCCGTCGAAGTCGGTCCACGTCGCCTCGAGGTCGTCGCCGGAGCGCGAAAGGCGATCGTCGAACTGGTCTTTCGCCATGCCGATCAGCGGCGCGCAGAAGCTCATGCCGCAGTTGCCGAACAGCTCCAGCGTCACGCCCTGGGTGAGCTTCGAATCGGCGAGAGGATCGATCAGGAACGAGGCGTCTGAGTGTGTATGGAGGTCGATGAACCCGGGTGTGACGACACGGCCTGAGGCGTCGATGGTCTGCGCCGCTTCGGCTGCGATCCGGCCCGGAGCCGCAACCTCGACGATGGTGTCGCCGCTGATGCCAATGTCAGCAGGCGCCGCAGGCGAGCCAGTGCCATCGATGAGCGTGCCGTTCTTGATAAGGACATCGAGCATGATGGTCTCCGGGAGGTGTACGCGGGAGTTGATTTTCCGGCGGAAGTTTAGACGGTGCGCAGGCGGCTTTCATTTGCCGTGACGCATCCGTCGTCTCGAGCTAGATAACCCCGAACCAGTCCAGGATTGCACCCAGACTGATGATGAACCACACAATTCCAATGACTACCACCAGGATCACATGGAGGGACGAATCTTCTGAAATGTAGGTATACCGGCGCCAGCGGCCGGCTGTCTTCTTCGCCGACTGTTGGGTCTTGGGATTAGCGATTCAACGAACCGCGTGTCTCCGGGGATGGGGAACCGGCGACCGAGGCGTCCGGACCAGTACGACAGTCGCCGTGGAAAACGGATCAACACAAGCGAGATCAGGAAGGCTCCAATCCACAGGAGTAGCTCGGACAAGATCCACCTCTCGCTCGCGCCGCTTCGTCTGGTGTACTAGAGCACTTGCTAGCATCGACTCATGCTGCGACATTCTAGTCGCATGGGCCCACTAAATTTCCGCTTCGGCGTACCCTGCTGGCGCGCCGCGTTCGCCGCCCGTAGACTGTCGGCGTCCGGTGAGCCAGATTTCTATCGGCGACTGCCACGGCCTTATGCAGCCGCCAACACCAGAAGGAGCAACAATGAAATTCGTTCGATTCGCAAAGGGTGACGGTGCGGCCTACGGCATCGTCGACGGCGACACCGTGAAGGAGATATCAAACTCGCCGATCGGACAGGACTACTCCGAGACCGGCGACACGCACAGCCTCGACGATGTGAAGATCCTCGCCCCGAACCCGAATCCCGGCAAGATGCTCTGCCTGGCGCTCAACTACGGCTCGCACCTTCTCGGCGCCGACGCGCCCACGCGGCCTGAGCCGTTCTACAAGAACTCGAACGCCATCATCGGCCCCGGCGACCCGATCAAGCTGCCGGCCGATGCCGGGCTGGTGGTCTGCGAATCGGAGCTGGTGGCGATCATCGGCAAGACGGCGAGCAATGTCTCGGAGACGGATGCGCTGGACCACGTGTTCGGCTACACGGCGGGCAACGATGTGAGCGCCCGCGAGTGGCAGTCTGGCCCCAAGGCGGACAAGCAGTGGTGGCGTGCGAAGTCGGCGGACACATTTGGCCCAACCGGCCCGTTCATCGTGACCGACATCGACCCGCAGGACTGCAACATCCGCGGCCTGGTGAACGGCGTTGAGGGCCAGAAGTGCCACTCGTCGGAGATGATCTTTACGACGGCGCAGGCGATCTCGTTCATCAGCCAGTTCGTGACGTTGGAGGTGGGCGACATGCTGTGGACGGGCACGTCCGGCACGACTCCGCCGATCAACCCGGGCGGCGACGTGACGGTAGAGATAGACAAGATCGGCGTCCTCCACAACCCCGTGGAGTCAGCTTAGAGAGACCATGGCTTCCCCCTCCCGGATCCGGGAGGGGGGCCTCTGTCGTCCCGAGCGGGTGCGAGGGGGAAGGTGTTTCCTGAGCGAAGCGCAGCGGAGTCGAAGGATCTCTACAGCCTGGACTCGCCCTGACAGGACAAGCTGTCCATATAAGAGACCCTCACCCGCAAGCGGGTACCCGTCGCTCAGGGAACACGCTGGTTCAGGACGGCGTCGTGTTCCTTCCCCCAGCGGGAGAAGGTGCAGGATGAGGGAGAACTGGTCTCACATTGACCAGTCAGATCCCCACCGGCAAGCGGGTACCCGACGCTCAAGAAAGAGCCACCACCCTTCGACAAGCTCAGGATGGCGTCACCAACGACCCTCCCTCTAGCTCGCGCCCGTAAACGGGCACCCGAAGCTGGGAGGGAGAACCCCTACCCCACCCCGAAGTTGCGGGCCAGCTCACCCTCGGTGAGCCAGTAGAAGATCAGGTATCCGCCCACGATGATCAGGATGCCCGCTGAGATCGAGTTCAGGTAAGGCATCACCTTCCTGATCTGGTTCACAAGCGCGCCCTTGAACACCGCAATCGACACCGTCAGCACCGCGATCACGAACGCCATCCCCAGCGCATATGCGATGAACTGCGTCGACGCCCCGATCACGCCGTCAGTCGCCAGCGACGCCGTCACGATGCCCAGGAAGATCGGCAGCGTGCACGACAGCGAAGCCGTCGCGTAGCTCAGCCCGAACAGGAAGTAGCCGCGCAGGCTCTGGTCTCTCGGGTCACCTATTCTGCTGGCGGCCGACTGCGCAGCGCCGGTATACAGCTTGCCGCCGGCGAACAGGTAAGCGCCCAGCATCGTCATAAGGAAACCCAGCACGAAGCTGATCCAGGGGAAGATCGTCGCAACCGACCTGGCACCCGCCGAAACCGTCAGGCCGACCGATCCGAACAGCACCACGAAGCCGAGCCCCAGCGCAGCGCTCACATACAGCGCCTTCACCAGCTGGCGTCCAACCTGCACCTTGCCCCTGCCGCCCTCGGCCACGTCCTGCCCGTCGCCAACGTACATACCCAGGTATGCCGGCAGCATCACGAAGCCACACGGGTTCACCGTGGCGACCATACCTGCGCCGAAAGCGAAGCCGAATGGCAGCCAAACGCCAACGTCGCTAAGCCTGCTCGAAGACTGGCCTGAAACGGTGAGGAACTGGCCGATGACGCTGTTGCCGCCGGGACCGATCGTCAGCCCGGCTATGACCGCCACAGCTATCACGCCAACGGCTACGGCGCCCGGAAGCCAGAACTTCTCCAGCTGGAAAGCCGGCGGCTGTTCGCTCTGTATCGCTGCTTGCTGTTCCATGGATGCGTCCTACAGTGCTGCTTTAAGTCTAGCCCCGGCCTCCTGGCCGTTGTATACGGCTGACACCCTCTGTCCGAGTGCCTGTTCGCCGCATGTCTCTTCGATGCCGCCTGAAACCGGTGCGTTCTCAACATTTCGTTGAAGATTCGGCGGGCTCGGGTTGGCTCTCACAGAGCGGCTTTACCGGCCAGAGGGCACTTAATACGATGCAATGTGCCCTCGAAACGTCACGCGAAAGGCTAATCCGGCTGGCGGCGTCGAGGTTCCAGAATTTCTTACGATCTGAGAACAAAGCGAGATCACGATGGCCGTAGTGGTCGAAGTGCCAGACCAGGAGACGTCCCGACTCGCCCGACGCCTGATCGGCCGCAGATCGGGCGTGCAGGTCGTCGTGGCAGGGGAGTCGAACGGCTCTCGTCCCAAGCGGCGCGGCGATTCCGAGCCGCCGCGACGGATCCTCGTGCAGCAGCATGAGCCGCGCTCGGCTGCCGATTACCTGGGGATGCTGAGCGACGGCGTGTGGGCGGTGCTGCCGGTGGCGAAGGCGGAGATCGACGCACGGCTGCGGGACTGCGTGGACCGCGTGAGAGCCGGTTCGTCGCCGCTCTTCTCGGAGCTGGCGGGCGATCGCGAGGAGGTCGGGAAGTTTCTCGCCGCGCTGGGCGCGGGACTGGGAGACGCGGCGGGCGGTTTCTCGGAGTCAGGACGAGAGAGTCCGCTGTCGGACCGTGAGACGCAGATTCTGCAGCGCATATCGCACGGGGCGACGAGCCGGGAGATCGCCGCCGAGATGGGGTTCCAGCTGCAGACGGTGAAGAACAAGGTGACGACGATCCTGACGAAAACGCACGCACGCTCACGAACGCACGCCGTGGCCATAGCGCTGAGCCGCGGCTGGATCAGGGCTGTGTGAGGGGGAGGAGAGTTGGTAGGGGCGGTGCTTGCCCCGCCCGGTCTCGGCGGCAGCCGGGACATCCCTTCTCCCAGCGGGAGAAGGCGCAGGATGAGGGAGAAGTGGTCTCACATTGACCAGTCAGATCTCTCCCTTCGGTCGAGATGACAATGTGAAGACCCTCACCGGGGGAGGAAACCAACGACCCTCCCTCTAACTCCCTCCCAAGCTGGGAGGGAGGACTTGGCTCCTGCCCCCACCGCCCTCACAGAATCACCATGCGCCCTCTACAGGCCCAGCATGGCGCGGAACCCGTTTGTGATAAAGTGCACACACTCGCCCACGGTCCGAGGGACGCGCTAATCCGGAAGTCGAAATGAGCTCCATCCTCAAGGCGTCCAACCTCCTGCTCATCATCTCCGCCGCCCTCATGGCGCTCACCCTGTGGATGGTGTTCTTCTGGGTTCCGACCGAGGCGAACCAGGGCAACATCCAGCGCATCCTGTACATCCACGTGCCCGTCGCCTGGGCCTCCATGCTCGCCATCATCGTCGTCGCCTTCGCATCGTTCGCCTACCTGCGCACCAAGAACGAGATGTGGGACCGGCTGGCGGTGGCCGTGGCCGAGACCGGCGTGGTCTTCGGCGCGCTGATGCTGATCACCGGAATGATCTGGGCGAGGCCGGTCTGGGGCGTCTGGTGGACCGGCGAGGCGAAGCTGACGACGGCGCTGATCCTCTTCTTCATCTACATCGCCTACCTGATGTTCCGCGCCTACTTCCCGCCCGGCGCCCAGCGCCAGCGGCTTGCAGCGATCATCGGCCTCATCGGCGCGATCGACACACCGATCATCTACTACGCCGCCAACCTGTGGTCGCAGGCGCACCCGCCCGCCGTTGTCGGTCCCAACTCAGACACCGAATCCGCCTTCTCGGGCGAGTTCGGTATCACGCTCTTCGCCGCCACGATGGCTTTCACCTTCCTGTTCATCTACATCGCCAGGGAACGCTTCTCGACGCGTGAAACAGAGGACACGCTGATCGAGATCAGGCGGCAGATCGGCGACCCGGAGCCCGCTCTTTGACGATTCGCCTCAAGCCCGCGCTCGCTGTCTTCGCCGCAGTCTCGCTCGCCCTGCTCATACCTCTTTCCCAGTCGCCGACCGCCTCGGCGCAGGACGGACGCCAGGTCTCGAGTGGCGTAATTGTCGGCGTGCAGGCCGACGACCAGGGAAGGCTCCAGAGGTCCGCGTTAGCCGATTCAGGCGGGACCATCACCGAATACTCGGTGAAC
>JANQEF010000181.1 GCA_028278465.1 Dehalococcoidia bacterium
TCTGCGAAGTCGAGCGTGTGCGGTGGCAGCATCTGCAGGAACGACGCCGACTCGGCCACGTTGTAACGGTGGTGCAGGTCAGTGCCGATCACCGGCGCTACGCCGATGGCCTCTCGCAGCTTGATCAGCCCTTCCGCCAGCCGCGGCAGGTGCTCACGCGGTTCGAACAGGTTCTCTTCCTGTCCACGCGGCGCGTTGTGATGGATGCGCAGACAGTTGAAGCCATCTGCAAGGCAACGCTTCGCTATCTCGATCATGTGTTCCGGCGAGTCGCCGTCGCCGGTGGCGAAGGTCGGAACGTAATCGCGGTGCTTGCCGCCCAGCAGCTCGTAGACAGGCACGCCGAGCTTCTTGCCGACGATGTCGTACAGCGCGATATCGATGGCCGAGATCGCCGCGGTCATCGTGCGGCCGCCTTCGAAGTACTGGCTGCGGTACATCTCCTGCCACAGCGCGCCACGTCGCATCGGGTCGCGGCCCACGAGGAACTCGCGGTAATGGTCGACGATGCCCTTGACGCCGAGCTCCCGGCTCGAAAGGCCGGACTCGCCCCAGCCGTAGATGCCTTCGTCCGTCTCGATTTTGACGAGCGTCTGGTTGCGGGTGCCGACCCACACCGGAAAGCTCTTGATATCGCTGATCTTCATTTTCTTGTCCCGGACCTGCGGCGCTGGAGGATGAGTGAAGCGGTTTCGCGGGCGCAACGATACTCTGATCCCTGCCAGTGCGGAGCGAGTTCGCCGTGGGTAGCCGTGCAGATAGCGCGAAAAACGGCTGCGCCCGCTAGACCTCGTAGCGCTTGAGCAGGTTCTTCGCGATCACCAGGCGCTGAATCTCGTTCGTGCCCTCGCCGATGATCATCAGCGGCGCGTCCCGGTAGTAGCGCTCCAGCGGCAGGTCCTTGGTGAACCCGTAGCCGCCATGAATTCGCATGGCGTCCATCGTCACCTCGCCGCAGATCTCGCTCGCGTACAGCTTCGCCATCCCCGCTTCGAGGTCGATCCGCTCGCCGCTGTCCTTGCGCTGCGCGGCGTCCATAGTCATCAGGCGGGCGGCGTGGATCTTAGTAGCCATATCTGCCAGCAGGTTCTGGATCGACTGCTGCTGAGCGATCGGCTTGCCGAACGTCTCGCGCTGCTGCGCGTACTTGATCGCAGCCTCGAACGCCGCGTCCGCAACGCCAACAGCCCGCGCCGCAACGTTGATCCGCCCGGTCTCCAGCGCGTCCATCACCTGGTAGAAGCCCTGCCCTTCGGTGCCGCCGATCACCTCGGCAGCCGCGACGCGATAGTCCTGGAACACCAGCTCAGTGGTGTCGACGCCGCGGTAGCCGAGTTTGTCTAGGTGCGTTCCGGCGGTGAAGCCGGGGCCTTTCTCGGCGACGAAGCCGGTTATGCCGCGGTGCGGCGGGTCAGCTTCCATGTCGGTCTTGGCGAGGAGGAAGAAGACGTCGCCGTGCTCACCGTTGGTGATGAAGAGCTTTGTGCCGTTGACGACGTACTCTTCGCCGTCCTTCACGGCACGAGTCTTCATCGCAGCGACGTCGCTGCCGCCGCCGGGCTCGGTCAGCGCCAGTCCGCCGCGCTTCTTGCCGGCTGCGAGGTCGGGCAGCCAGCGCTGCTTCTGATCTTCGGTGCCGTTTTTGGCGAGGGCGTGGGTGAGGATGGAGTGGGTGCCGATGGGGCCGGTGATGGAGAGCCAGCCCTTTGCGAGCTCTTCGAAGACGGCAGCGTAGGTGGTGTGGTCGAGGCCGAGGCCGCCGTACTGCTCAGGGACGGTGATGCCGAAGAGGCCCATTTCGGCCATCTGGTCGACGAGTTCAGTCGGATAGGTGTCGAGCAGGTCGTGCTCAGCAGCCTGCGGCACGACCTCGCGCTGAACAAAGTCGCGAACAGTGGCGAGGATCTGGGAGCGGAGTTCGGTTGTGGGGTCGGTGGATGTCATTGGGTTCGTTGAGTTTGGTAGGGGCGCCGCTTGCTGCGCCCGGACCCGGCTGCGGCCGGGTCGTCGGTGCCGCCAACGCCAGAACGTCGCTTCTCGCAGCGGGAGAACGTGCAGGATGAGGGAGAAGTGGGTCCACGTCTAGAGGTCGGATCCCTCGACCCGCGGTCGTGATGACAAACTACCGCCGGCCGGAACGGCCGACCGGGCGCAGCAAGCGGCACCCCTACCAAAACACGAATGACCTACCCTCTAACTCCCTCCCTGGCTGGTAGGGAGGATGGCGTATTTCTTGAGCGGAGCGGCAGCGAAGTCGAAGGATCTCTGCGGGGGAGGGTGGGCCTGACAAGATCAGTCGGCTGCGAAAGAGACCCTTCGACTTCGCTCAGGGAACACCACACCGACTCCGCCCTTCTCTCAGCGGGAGAAGGTGCAGGATGAGGGAGAAGTGGACCCACATTGATCAGTCAGATCTCTCCCTTCGGTCGAGATGACAACGTCTGAACCTCTCCCTCACCTCAATCCTCTCCCAGCGGGAGAGGAAGCAACCACCGACCCACTCTCTAACTCCCTCCCAAGCTGGGAGGGAGGATGGTGTGTTTCCTGAGCGGAGCGTCAGCGAAGTCGAAGGATCTCTGCGGGGGAGAGTGAGCCTGACAAGATCAGTCGGCTCCTCAAGAGACCCTTCGACTTCGCTCAGGGAACACGCCTCATCCCTGGACCGGCCCAGGATGGCGGCACGTTCCTTCTACCAGCGGGAGAAGGTGCAGGATGAGGGAGAAGTGATGTCACATTGACCAGTCAGATCTCTCCCTTCGGTCGAGATGACAAAGTGAAAACTTCTCCCTCACCTCAGTCCTCCCCGGCTGGGAGGGAGGATGGCGTGTTTACTGAGCGGAGCGTCAGCGAAGTCGAAGGATCTCTGGTGCGGAGACTCGCCCTGACAAGATGAGTTGGCTCCACAAGAGGCCCTCACCCGCAAGCGGGTACCCGTCGCTCAGGGAACACGCCATCCGCCTCTAGAATGGGCGCATGACTAGCGCTCCACAGACTGAAGAGCTGCATCGGACGCTGCTGGACCACATCCCGCACTACGCGGTGATCCTGCACAACGACGAGGTCCACTCGATGGACTTCGTTGTGGACTCTCTTCTGAAGAGTGTGCCCGGCCTCACGCAGCCCGAGGCGATCGACATCATGCTGGAGACGCACGAGAAGGGCAAAGGCGTCGTGATCGTCTGTCCGCTGGAGCAGGCCGAGCACTACCGCGACCGCATACAGTCGTTCACGCTGGGCTGCAGCATCGAGCCCACCTGAGCCGCCACGAACCTGCTAACGCCCGACACCCAGGGATCCCAGGTTTCGCCGCACCGGCGCAGTCCCGCCACCCGGAGCATCGTTGTCCGTGAACTCAAAATCGTCATAGCGCGAGGTCCAGGACCGGCGAACATTGTCGAAGATGCCGCTGTGACCGCTGCCCGTGATCGCCGAAGCGTCGGTATCGGTATGCGAAAGCGTGGGCGTGCCCGGTTCAGACACCGTTGTGAGCCACTCCGTGTAGTCGAGCGCAGGATCGCCAGAGCCGTCGTTCTCGATCACGAGGCGTTGCCATCGCGGGTCGGTGTTGTTGCCGTGATTGGCCGAAGCGATTTCGCTGCGGCTCTCGTCGACAACCCGGTACATCCGGGTGTCGTGGCCAGACAAGTTGTGCGTTACGGCGTAGTAGAAGCTGTCGAACCCTCCGCCAACCTCTGTTCGCACTGCGGGGCCGCTAACCCTTCGCTCCACCGTCTTGAAGGCGACGTTCATGTCCGTTGCCTGTTCGTCGGTGTAAGTGTGGGTCGCACCGGCCTGCCGGAGTGCTCCTCCGGTACTGACAGCAACTCTTCCTGCGTTGCTCAGGATGTCCCTGTCATAGTCCGAAGGCACGCCACCGAACCGGTCCAGCGTGTCCATCAGCGTGGTGGTCCAGACAGAAGGCCACGGATCGTCGTCAGTGCCTGTCCACGTCTCGTTGAAGGTGCCTCGACGGCCGCTGGTCTTTCGACCGGTCAGCTGGTCCGGCAGGAATCGCGCCAGGAGGCTCGTCTTGTCTGACGGGTCGACCTTCCGCAGCGGCGCCATCGTCTTTTCGAAGTGAGACAGGAACTCTCGTGCACGCCGATGAGCGCCCGTTTCGATCCACGCCCTGGCCCTGGTGAGCGTGTCGCCGAGATCGACGACCTCCGGGATGGACTCGTGGTCGGCGACGTAGCCGTCAGGTCCGGACACAACGATTAGGCGGCCGATGCCGTCTATGGAGTGGATGCTGTGCGTCGACTGCGGTGATGGGTCCGATTTCCATTGCCGCTGGATGGTCTCGAAGTCCCGCGGCCAAACGAGCGTGCCCTGGTCGTCGACGTCCCACGGAGTCCAGAAGTACCGCTCTGCCATGGTCCGCCGCTCCCCCGCCGTTTTCCTGTGCCGTCCCGGTCTCGCGTGTTGCGTTGGAGGCGCGGCCAGACTGAGGACGCGCCGTTGAATGCAACGTAGCGCGTAGGGGTGTCGGTTACATCCCTTGTGTCAGGACGGGTGAGGCAGCGCGATGAGGCGAACTGAGCGGGCAGGCGAATGAAAGATGGGAGGCAGTTCTGGCTTAGCCGGTCACCAGCCGAGGGCGACGCGCAGCTTTTCGGCCGCGTCCACTGTGGCACGGGTCCAGTCAGGCGCCTTCGGGTGAACGGCAATCTCGTCCGCGGTCAACCACTCGATCGCCGCCACTTCGTCGGGGTCGGCGGCATGGGCATTGCCGCTTTCAAACCGGCAAAGGAACGCGATGTCCACCACCGGCTCACCGGTCTCCAGCGTGAACCGGTTGCTGCGGACGTACGCCATCTCGCCGACCGTGACGTCGACCTCTTCGAGAAGCTCCCGCCGCAGCGTGTCTTCGACAACGTCGTCTCCGTCGGCGTCGTATTCGACCTTGCCGCCGGGAGGAGCCAGCAGGCCGGGCGCCTGTGCCTCGTTCTCACCGCGAACGATCATCAGGTACCGGCCGTCACGAACGATCAGCCCCTGCGTATTCACAACGAAAGCGGGTAGTGGCATGGGAGTACACCGTGCTCTGAGTGGTACCCCTGGCAGGACTCGAACCTGCGACACGCGGTTTAGGAAACCGCTGCTCTATCCTCTGAGCTACAGGGGCGCAGACTTCATTCTAAGTTGAAAGCGAGCGGCTGGCACCTGCAAGGTTTGCGCAGCCGTGCATCGATATCGGAACCACTACAATCTCGCCGTTCCGCATTCTGGATCAAGGAGCATCACATTGGTTTCGGACGCCCATCGCAAAGTTGGAGAGCTGATCAACGGCTACCGGGTGACCCAGATCGTCGGCGTCGCCGCCCACCTGGGTATCGCGGACCTCCTGGCAGGCGGACCGAAAACGGCCTCAGAGCTTGCGACCGAAACAGGCAGTCACGAAAGATCGCTCTACAGGGTTCTCAGGGCCCTGGCCGGATACGGCCTCCTCGACGAGATAGAGGGCGACAAGTTTGCGCTGACCGAAATGGGCTCGACCCTCAGGTCCGACCGCCCCGATTCGTGGTTACAGATGGCGTTGCTTGCATCTGGAGACTTCTTCTGGAAACCATGGGGCCAACTGCTGCACGGCGTGAAGACCGGTGAGTTGCCTTCGGCGCAGGGGCTCGGCATGGCGGTTCGAGAGTTCTTCGATCAGAACCCTGAAGTGCGTCGGACATTTGACGACGGGCAGACATCCAACACTGTCACGACAACTCAGAACATCGTCGACGCATACGACTTCTCAGGCGCATCTAAAGTGGTCGACCTGGGAGGAGGACAGGGTGAGCTGCTCGCGGCCGTCCTCTCAAAGAACGCGCACCTGCAGGGTGTTCTGATCGACCTGCCCAATGTAGTCGAGGGAGCAAGGGCGCAACTCATTGAGGATCCGGACCTGGCAAAACGGGTCGAGATACTGGGGATCGATGCGTTCGAGGCTCCGCTCCCAACGGCAGACACCTACATGATGAAAGCTGTGATCCACGGCCTCGGGGACGACCGAGGTACCGTTTTGCTGACCAGGATCAAGGACGCACTGCAGCCGGGAGGCCGGGTGCTGATCATCGAAACGGTTATACCCGATTTCGGCGACGCATCTCCGTTGATGCACTTCGATCTGAACATGATGGTCATGAGCGGCGGTGTCCAGCGGACCGTGGCCGAGTACCGAGACCTGTTGTCGAGCGTCGGCTACAGGCTGGAACGAGTGATCGAGACAGGCGCTCCACAGAGCATCGTCGAAGCCGTTCCTGACTAGGTATACAGCGTCCGCTGGCTCCTCAAGCGGGCCGGTGTCTCGGCTTCCGTCGTCACCTCTCCAGCTCTGCCCTGACATTCTCGGCAAGCGCCACGCCTTCCTCGATGGAGCAGTCGGTCAGTTCAACGGCAAAGATCTGCTGAAAAAACTGGTCCTCTTCCGGCAGGAGAGTCAACACCTGGCCGATCCCTAGGTCTGCGTTGTCAAAGTGGCGATAGAAGATGGCCGAGTTCGGGTATACGTCGGACGCGTCTTCGAGCGTGAACGTATAGGGCTCTCCGAGTATTCCGATATCCCACCTGCCGACAACTACACCCCTGTCGCCGCACACGTACTCCGAAGGAAAACCGTTCAGGTTGTCGAACACAAGCACGTTGCGGAACGCCTCCTTCCAGGTGCGCTCTACCGTCTCGGGGTCCAGCTGAGGGCTGGCCGGCTCAAGCTCTTCCGGCCACTCGAACGCCTCGCCAACGTTCAGCAGGTTCCACACCAGGGGATCGGCCTCGGTGAGCACCTGGGGATCAGAGCAGTCCGGGTTCGAGAACACCCGCACATGGCCTTCGTTATCGCCGCTGATCCGGGCAAGTCCAGGCCCATCGGACTCCCGGATGATCGGCGCCCCCACTCCATCCCATCCTCGTGTGAAGTACACCAGCCTGCTAACGAACGGGTCTCCGGCGATGTAAGGCCGGTTCCACTCAGTAATCTCCGTGTGCTCAACGGACCACGGATTCACGGCTCCAGTGAACTCACCGACGGATCGTGGCTTGTCAGGCCGAAGATAGATCACCACGCTCAACTCGTTGTCGCAGTAGTCGACGATTAGGTCTACATTCGTGTCCCGAAACCTCTTTAGAACGTAGACGACCCGTGAGTCAGCCAGGAACTCCGACACCAGCCGCGTGACCTCCTCCTCGGGAAGCTCAGGCGCGCCTGCGTACAGCTCGGCAGGGAACGGCCGCTCCTCGCCCAAACCCTCCATGAACTCAGCTATTTCATCGCCATTCGCGTAGTCGGCAAGATCGAACGGCGGAAGCGGCAGGGTTGGAAGTGGAGTCGAAGTGGCGGCTGGTGCAGGGGTCGGGGTGGCTGGAGCAGCGGCCGGAGAGTCCTGTCCGGTTTCCGGCGGGGTCGCGGTCTCGGTGGGCGAGGCGCCAGCGCCGGTGTCTGCAGGCTCGACAGATGGCTCTTCTGAGCTGCAGGCGGCCGCGATGAGCGAAAGCATAGCGAGCACTGCGAGCAGGCGGACTCTCATCGGCGTCCTCCGGAGGTCGGGTTGTCAGACCGCGTTGGAGCCGATTCTAGTCAACCGTGAGACGGTGACATCACAGGAACCTGTTAAGTCGGATTGGCCTTGCCGACGCCACATGGCAGAAACCTGTGATTCCGACGAGCTAGGTCCTCGCCATCACCTCTCCAGCTCTGCCCTGACCTGTTCAGCCAGCGCCACGCCTTCTTCGATGGAGCAGTCCGTCAGCTCAACGGCGAATATCTGTAGATGAAACTGGCCTTCCTCCTGCAAGAGCGTGAGCACTGGCCGAATCCCGAGGTCCTTGTTGTCGAATTCGCGATAAAACATGGCTGAGTTCGGGTAGACGTCCGAGGCATCTTCGAGCGTGAAAGTGTAGGGCTCTCCGAGTACGTCGGGATTCCATCTGCTGACAATTACACCCCTGTCGCCGCATACATACTCCCAGGGAAAACCGTTCAGGTTGTCGAACACGAGCACGTTGCGGAACGCCTCCTTCCAGGTGCGCACAACCGTCTCTGGATCCAGTTGCGGGCTGGTCGGCTCAAGCTCTTCGGGCCATTCGAACGCCTCGCCAACGTTCAGCAGGTTCCACACCAGGGGATCGACCTCTGTGAGCACTTGAGGATCAGAGCAGTCCGGGTTGGAGAACACCCGCACCCGGCCCTCATTGTTGCCGCTGATTCGCACCAGACCCGGTACATCGGACTCTCGGATGACTGGAGCACCGACTCCGTCCCAGCCTCGAGTGAAGTACGCGGTCCTGTTGGCGAACGGGTTTCCCGCGATATATGGCCGGTTCCATTCGGTGTTCTGAGTGTGCTCAACCGACCAGGGGAAAACGGCCCCGGTGAAATCACTGGGGCCCAGAACGGTGGCTCCGCTGTAGATCAACACGCCCAGGCCATTGTCGCAGTAGTCCTCGATTCCATCCACGTTCGTGTCCCGGAATCCCTTACGGACGAACAGAACGCGTGAGTCAGCCAGGAATTCCGTCACCAGTCGCGTCACCTCCTCGTAAGGAAGCTCAGGCGCGCCCGCATACAGCTCGGCCGGAAATGATCGCTCCTCACCCAAACCCTCCATGAACACAGCTATCTCATCGCCGTTCGCGTAGTCGACCAGGTCGAACGGCGGAAGCGGCCGCGTTGGAAGTGGAGTCGAAGTGGCGGCCGGTGCAGCATTAGTCTCCGTCGCAGCGGTGGGGGTCGGAGTGACTCGCCTCGTGTCCGACGAGGCAGATGTCGCCGTGGCAGCGTCGCCTGAGCGATCGGTAGATGGCTCTTCTGAGCTGCAGGCGGCCGCAACGAGTGAAAGCACAGCGAGCGCTACGAGCAGGCGGGCTCTCATCGGCGTCCTCCGGAGGTCGGGTTGTCAGACCGCGTTGGTGCCGATTCTAGTCAACAGTGAGACGACGACATCACAGGAACCTGTTAGGTCGGATCGGCCCTGCCGACGCCACATGGCGGAAACCTGTCATCCCGACAAGTTAGGTCACCTGGCCCACCGAGAACCGGGCGCGTAGCCCGATGCCCCCACTTAGCCCGCGCCCTGCGGCTCTCAGGTTCCGCTCGTCCTCGATCAGCTTCTCCGTCCACGGATGTCGTTGAGTGGCAGTGCTTGAACCAATGCAGTGCCCCCTGCCTTGACCATCGGCCAGCAGCCGTGGGCTGCTATGAGTGCTAGACAAGAACGGGGTTCATTGATTGAGGGCCCGATACTCTTCCTCGGAGTAGTGAAACTCACCAATATGGCCGTTGTGCGGTGCAAGAACTCTATGTTGCCCGATCGGGTCATTGCCTGCTACATACCTCCACGTCCCGTCATCGATAGCGAAACGCATGCCGCCGTGGCCCCGTGGAGTTTCATCGTAGAAGGCGGGGATTCCGATAGAACGAAACGCCGAGATGAAGAGGTCAGCCATCATCGGACTTCCTACTGTGTCGATTGCGCCGGCCTCTCCGGTGCTAGCAATTGGGACGGCCCATGCTGGTGGAATAAACGGCCTCTGTGGACTTAGCTGCCCAAATCTGTTCGCATTGGCGGCAGTGTAGCTTGAGTGGAGTGCGTGAACTACTTCCTGAACCGCCCAGTCCAGTATCCGTTCGGCCGCAACCTGCATCGGGCCTGCATCCGGGGTCGATCTCCAACTCTTGGCGTTGGCAATTTGCAGGAAAAACTGGTAGGTAGTTAGATGCTCGGTGCCAGTAGGTGGAGTGTGCATAAAGGTGGAGTTATTCGCCCGATAGAGAATGTGGTTGCTGGTGGCTTTCGACACCGTGTCTCTGTAGTCGAGGCCCGTCATCTGGTCTGCGCTGAACTCTAGTAGGCTCCACGCCAGAGTCCCGCTACTCTCCAGCCAGTAGTGATGGATCTCCGCCTTTAGCTGGTCCTTGGCCATCCTGACCGGGTCCTGCACTCTCAGGAAGTACTCATTACCCCTTTCGGTGCCCAATGGATCGTTCCCGAAGTAGTAGCCATCACAGAGGATGGTGTCGGTTGTGACGCCTTGCTGTTCGAAGAGGGCTTCCAGGCCGCAGTCTGTGTAGTCCGACGGGTTGTAGGTTGCCCCTGCAAAGAGCACCGCGCGGGTGTGACTCTCCGGCCGGTTGTCGAGGTCCTTCACCGTCCGCCAGTCAGTGTTGGAGTAGAACTCAGAGACGATCCCTGCCCACGCCATGTTCGTTGCGTGCTCTGGTGAGTTGACCCACTCGGGGATCTGCAGCACCCCCACCTGCACCTGAGGATGAAGTGGCGTGATCTCTTCGATCAGCTCAGTGACAGCAGCCAACCCCGTTGCCATGAAAGGCGAGACCAACACCGCGGTCTGTGAGGGCGGAGGTAGATCCGCCAAAGGATCAACAAAGGCTTCGAACGTGGCATTGGCGATGGTGTCTGCGGGAAAGTGCCGCTCCATCTCTTGCCAGAACTCAAGCGAGAGGTCTCTCGTGCCGTTACGTACTCGGTACAGGGCGAGTGAGTGAGGTTGCTCAATCTCAACCGCCACGGTCTCTGTCGCATCCTTCGCCGAGACGAGCAGCTGCCTGTTACCTGGCTGCAGGTCGATCTGCACTGTCGCTGCGTAGTCGCTTCCCGGTGGGAGGGATGACACGGTGACCTGCTCGCTACCTATCCCGACGCTGAACGAGCCCGTGTCGGCGTTCCCTTCGTTCGAGATCACTACGGTCACCATGTGCGCAACCGAGCCATCCGGGTTCGGGTCATATGCCGCTTCGACGCTCACTTGCTCGATGTTGATCACCGGGACGAGCGGGACAGGCGTGGCAGTGGGCGTGGGCGTTGGCGTCGACGTTGGGCGAGGCGTTGAGGTAGGCCGGGGTGTCGATGTTGGCGCAGGTGTGGACGTAGAGAGCGAGGGGATGGCAGTGGGCGTCGCTTGAGGAGTGACAGTTGCTGTGGGTAGCGGTGTCGCTGTCGGCGCGAGGGTAGGTTCGACCGCTGTTGTGCAGGCGATGAAGAGCAGGGGGAGTATGTAGATGAGGCGTTTTGCGGACATTGCTAGGAACAGTACGGATAGGACTGTTTGCAGAGTGCGGGCTTCATCATAGCGATGCCTGCTTGAAGTTATTCCGCTGAGCGAGCGAAGCGCGCCTCTATCTGCACAAGTGGCGGGACCGAAAACACTCTTTAGGACCTTCACAACCGCGGTACACGTCACAACTCCCTCTACGCCACCATCCTCGATTGACTTGATCCCGGTCCTGCGTGCGCGCGCTCTGAACGGACAATCACGCCTACGCGCCGCTAAAGTAGCATGCGAGGCTGGCAAAACCGGCGACTGCAATCCCCGGCAGGCACGTACCACACAGTTAATGACCCGAAACTCCATCAGCAGACGTCGACTGCCCGCCGCCATCATCGCAATCGCACTTGCGATCGCCGCCCTTGCATCGCCCGTCATCTCGCCGCCCGCCGACGTCAGCGCCCACGCCAACCAGATCCGCACATCGCCGCCCGTCGACAGCGAGCTCGAAACCTCTCCAGAGCGCATCGTCGTCTGGTTTAGCGAACCCATCGAGCCTCGCCTTAGCAAGATCCGCGTCCTCGACCAGAACGGCAAGCAGGTCGATAACGAAGACAGCATGCTGTCGCCGACCGAGCCCACCGCCGTCGTGGTCACGCTGCCTGAGCTCGAAAACGGCACCTACACCGTCGTCTGGGGCAACACATCCACTGTCGACGGCCACTCCGTCATCGGCTCCTTCAGATTCGCAGTCGGCGAGCCGCTTTCGGACGCCGTACAGGTGGTCGAGCAGCCGCTGCTGCAGTCTGGCGCCGACCCGTGGCTGCGCTGGACGTTCTTCATCGGCGCGCTCGGCTTTGCGGGCGGGCTGCTGTTCGAGGTGCTGGTGGTCGTGCCCGCACTGGGCGGCGCAGCGGCCAACACGCCTGGCAACGCCATCTTCATCCGCCTCACAAGGCTGCTGCCGCGCTTCCTGTGGGTCAGCATCGCCCTGATGGTGTTCGGCATGCTGGCGACACTGGTCCAACAGGCGTCTGTGACGTTCGACGTCTCGTTCCTCGACACGCTCGGCGAGCCGCTGCGCACCATCCTGTTCGACTCGGCGTGGGGCAGGCAGTGGATGTGGCGCGCGCTGGCGATCGTGGCTGCTGCGATTTTGCTAGAATTGGCGCGCCAGGCCGGTGGCGCGGCGTCGAGGTCGGACGAGGACGAGCCGATCGCCGTAACCGAGACGATCTTCGGGCAGATTGCTCTCGGCGCCGGGCTTGGAGTGCTGTTCCTGACGACGCTCAGCAGCCACAACGCCGCGGCGCCGGACGAGGTCCGCATCCCGGCGATCATCACCGACTTCATCCACTTCGTCGCAGCTGCGGTCTGGATCGGTGGGCTGTTCTACCTCGCAACATCGCTCACCGCGCTCAGGCGAGCGAGCGCAGACGACTCGAACGGTAAGACCGGAGCGGTGCTGGCAGAGATGCTGCCGCGCTTTACGCGGGTGGCGATGGTCAGCGCTGGAACGCTCATCATCTCCGGCATCGTCTCCGGCTGGATGCAGGTCACGGTGCCGGCAGCGACCGCCACGCCGCACGGCTGGACGCTGGTCGCAAAGGTGCTGCTGATGGTGCCGCTCTTCGGCGTCGCGGCCGTCAACTCGTACTGGGTGACGAAGAGCCTGATGCGCGACGGTGAGAAGACGCAACTGCTGCGGAAGCTGGTGACGGTCGAGGCGCTGCTCGGTGTGTTGATCCTGCTGGCGGCCGGTTGGATGGCGAGCTTCGAGCCGGCGCGCCAGTTCGCCAGCCGCAACGGCATCGGCGTCGACGAGTTCCGCAGCTTCGAGGACACGGCCGAGGGCACGAACATCAGCCTGCGCGTTGAGCCGGGCAATGTCGGCGCCAACACTGTGACGGTGGAGCTGGAGGATCTGCGCGGGCGCACGATCGACAACGCCAGCGAGGTGCGTGTGCGGCTGCGTTTCCTCGAAGACGACCTGGCGGAGCCGACGCAGTCGCTGACGGACCAGGGCAATGGCGTCTGGGTCGGCGAGGAGTTCCGGATGGCGATCGGCGGCATCTACCAGGCCGAGGTTGTGGTGGTGCGGCCGGATGCTTTCGATGCGCGCACTGCTTTCCGCTTCGAGGCGCTGTCTTCTGGCTCGATCTCGGATGCGCTGAGGCCGACGCGGACGCCGACGTGGGTGCTGTTCGGCATCGAGTTACTGGTGATCGGCGGACTGCTGCTGTTCGCCGGGATCCCGGGGCTGCGGTCGGTCAGGCGGCCTTCGCTTTCCGGTACTGCACCGGGCGGAGCGGTGGCGGTGCTGGGTATCGTGCTGCTGCTGAACGCCGGTGTGCTGCGCATCGGTTTTGCCGAGGAGGAGTTCAACCCGTTCCCGCCGACGCCGGCTTCGCTGGAGGATGGCCGTACGACGTATGCGACGACCTGTTCGGCGTGCCACGGCGATGCCGGGCTGGGCGACGGGCCGGAGTCGGGGTTCTTGTCGACGCCGCCTGCGGATTTGAGTATTCATGTGCCGCTGCACACGGATGGCGAGCTGTTCGGGTTCATCCGGGACGGCATCCCGGGAACGGTGATGCGGTCAAACGAGGGAATTCTGTCGGACGAGCAGATGTGGAATCTCGTCAACTACATCCGCACGTTTGAGTAGGTCAGGGTGTCCGTCGCAATTGGTCGAGGCGCTGCTTGCCGCGCCCGGTGACGCCGGAGGCGGCACGTCCCGCCATCCTGAGCCTGTCGAAGGGTGACGAGGCCTTGTCATCTCGACCAGAGGGAGAGATCTGACGAGCCAACGTGAGAGCATTTCGGAGATTCCGGATCAAGTCCGGAATGACAGATTACGCGTCGTGGACGTCCCGGCAAAGCCGGGACCGGGCGCTGCTTGCTGCGCCCCTACCAGACGAGTGTCGACCCTCTACCCATCCTCTATCCGCGTTACCCGCAGCAGGTCGCCTTCCTCTACGTACCAGACCCTCACCGGGTCGCCTAGAGCCTGGTGCTCGCGCAGGTGCGACGGCGTGAAGCCGGCGAAGGCGCCACCGACGAACTGCCAGGTCCGGCCATCCTCATCGACGATCGTTAGCGTCTCGAACTCGGTCAACGACCGCGCCTTAACATCCGCCACCTCACCGGTCACGCTCACGCCCTCGGGATCGCTGCCGCACGCAATCGCAAGAGAGAGCACAACAGCGAGTAACACAACAGACGCGGGTCGAAACAGGACCAGGCGATGACTCGAACGAAACGGCATGCGTGAAGTAAATCCGGGCTGAGCTGGAGACTCACCGAAGTGTAACGACGTCACAGCGCCGCGCAGCCTCATCGCCATGATGTTTCGTGCGCCGTCGAAACAGCGTCGCCGGACGCTAGGTGAAGAAATCCGAGATCGGCGAGCCCAGCGCGTCGCCCAGCTTCTTGATCGCGCCCAGCGTCAGGTTCTGCTTGCCGTGCTCAACGCCGCTCAGGTACGTCCGGTCGATGCCCGCCGCATTCGCCAGCTGCTGCTGACTCCAACCACGCTCAACCCGCTTCGCTCTCACCTGCTCGCCAACCCGCAGCAAAATCTCGTCGAGCGGAACAGTCGAACCGCTCACATCGAACCTCATCCCGATCTCGAACACGGTCTCGACGGGATCGCCGGCAACAAGGTCAGCGCCCAGCTTCTCCGCATCTCCGGGCGCACGGTCCACAGCGCCGCCTGCGATCACGATGAAGGCCGACTCATGTGCAGCGCGCGTCGCATCGACGCACGCCTTCAGCCGGTCCATCGACTCCGGCACGGTGGCGGCGAGAGCCACCAGGTCCGGCTTCCGCTCCGCCACCATGCGCCCCAGGTCCTGCGCCGGTGTCCCGGCGCCCAGGAAATCGGTGTTCCAGCCATCAAAGTAGAGCAGGTCGGCGAACACCATGGCCCCAAGCAGGTGTCCATCTCCCTCGACGACCGACACGATGGCGTGCAGCCCGGTCTTTCGCTCCGGTGGGAAGAACTGCCTCAGCAACCCCGCCTGTCGTAGCGTCACCTGCGTCGCCTGGTGCTCATGCGCCACCGAGATCTCGCCTGCGTGCCACATATCGCCGACCGAGATCATCGCCTTCGCCAGCACGTCCATGTAGATCGTCGCCGGCCGCCAGTCCAGTGAGACCGCCTCGCTGACTGCGTCCGCCGCTTCGTCTTCGTCTCCCCTTACCAGCGCTCGAACGTAGCGGTCGCGCACGCGCTGGACGTCGCGACCGGAGGGGTTGCTTCGACGGGCGCGTGATCGCGCTTCACCGGGTTGCGTGGTCATGTTTGCTTTATTCCACCGTCTCTCATCGCGTGGTGCTGTGTGTGCCACTGCGTCTTTGCTGGGAGCCCGTGCGTTCGGCAGATGTCAGGAGCATCGCCGGCGCTCAACAGAGCAGGCTTGGCGGTCTCCACAGCACAAATCTAAAGAAATTGTTGAGTTTTGACAACATGCCGCCCACATGTTTCTGTATAGTCTACAACATGGACATCACGTCGAGTATGTCCGACAGCATCTTCTCAAGCTTTCACGGAGATTCAAGATGATCAGGAAAGTCATGGTGGTTGCCATCGCCGCGGTGTCGATCGCCGCAGTGGCATGCTCCTCGTCGGAGGGTCCTACGGCAACGCCACCAATCACCGTTGTTCCGACGGCGACCAGCACGCCAGACGTGCCGGCCGAGGCCGGGACGGTTGTCGATATCGCCGTCGCTGACGGCAGATTCGAAACGCTCGTCGCGGCGGTAAAAGCGGCCGACCTTGCAGACACTCTCTCTGGCGACGGCCCATTCACGGTGTTCGCGCCGACGGACGATGCCTTCGCCGCGCTGCCCGACGGAACTGTCGAAGGGTTGCTCGCCGACATTTCGGTGCTGACAGACGTGCTCACCTACCACGTCGTAGCAGGAAACGTCCTTGCGGCCGACGTAGTCGGGCTCAGCTCGGCGACGACACTGCAGGGCGGCGACGTCTCTGTACGGGTCGAGGACGGCGATGTCTTCATCAACGAGTCGCAGGTGATCATCACCGACATCGTCGGCTCGAATGGCGTGATCCACGTCATCGATGCGGTGCTGCTGCCCCCGGCGGATGAGCCGGCACAGCCTGACCCGACGCCAACGCCTACCCCGATGCCGGACCCCGATCCGACCATCGTCGACATCGCAGTTGCCGATGGCAGGTTCACGACCCTGGTCGCCGCCCTGACCGCGGCCGACCTGGCGGGAACGCTGTCCGGCGACGGTCCGTTCACGGTCTTCGCACCGACAGACGATGCCTTCGCAGCGTTGCCCGCCGGGACCGTTGAAGGCCTTCTGGCCGACATCCCGGCTCTGACAGACGTGCTCACCTACCACGTTGTGAGTGGGAACGTCCTCGCCGCAGATGTGGTCGGGCTCAGCTCCGCAACGACGCTGCAGGGGAGTGACGTCTCGGTTCGGGTCGAAAACGGCAACGTCTTCATCGACGAGTCGCAGGTGATCATCACCGACATCGTAGGCTCGAACGGAGTGATCCACGTCATCGACGCTGTGTTGCTGCCTCCGGCGGATGAGCCCGAGATGCCCGGCAACACCGTCGTCGACATCGCGGTGTCAGACGGCAGGTTCACGACGCTGGTCGCCGCCCTGACCGCGGCAGACCTGGCGGGAACGCTCTCTGGCGACGGGCCGTTCACGGTCTTCGCGCCGACAAACGACGCCTTCGCCGCGCTGCCTGCCGGGACCGTTGATGGACTGCTCGCCGACATCCCGGCCCTGACAGACGTGCTCACCTACCACGTCGTAGCAGGAAACGTCCTTGCGGCCGACGTGGTCGGGCTCAGCTCGGCGACGACGCTGCAGGGAAGCGATGTCTCGGTGCGGGTCGAGGACGGCAGCGTCTTCATCAACGAGTCGCAGGTGATCATCACAGACATCGTTGGCTCGAACGGCGTGATCCACGTCATCGACGCAGTGTTGCTACCTCCGGCGGATGAGCCGCAGGCGTCCGGCGACATTCCGGCCGAC
>JANQEF010000228.1 GCA_028278465.1 Dehalococcoidia bacterium
CAGACATGCTGGTGCAGCTTGGCATCCCATACGACTCCGAGGAAGGCGTCGAGATGGGCCGCAAGCTGATGCGCTTCATCATGGAGCAGTCGGACGACGAGTCTGCGGCGCTGGCTGAGAAGCGCGGGCCGTACCCGGCGTTCGTTGGCAGCGAGGAGGAGAAGCGCGGCGACAAGCCGATGCGGAACGCCTGCCGCCTGACGGTCGCGCCAACCGGCACGATCTCGATGATCGCCGGTGCTTCATCCGGCATCGAGCCGATCTTCTCGCTGGCCTTCCGCAAGCACAACATCCTTGGCGGCGAGACGCTGTACTACGTCGACAAGAACCTGGAGCGCATGGCGCAGGACGGCGGCTTCTACTCGGAAGACCTGATGGCGCACCTGGCGGACGGTGGTTCGCTGCAGGACCGTGACGAGGTGCCGGACGCGGTGAAGCGGCTGTTCCACGTGGCATCAGACATCAGCCCGAATGACCACGTGCTGATGCAGGCGGCTTTCCAGGAGAGCACGGACGCTGCGATCTCGAAGACGATCAACTTCCCGAACGAGGCGACGGTGCAGGATGTGAAGGACGCGTACCTGCTGGCGTGGGAGACGGCGTGCAAGGGAATTACCGTGTACCGAGCAGGCAGCCGTGAGGTCGAGGTGCTGACGTCGGGCCACGACTCGACGAAGGACAAGCGGCCCGAGGACCTGAAAGCAGGCAAGGTCGCTTCGGAGGATGGCGCTGAGGTGCAGGAGGAGCTTGAGCTGGAGGAGACGGTTCCTGTGATCGCTGCCAGCCAGGCCAGGGGTAAGTACGTCGCGCCGATGGACCGACCCACCGATCTCTACGGCATCACAAAGCGGATCGTGACCGGCCAGGGCAAGATGTACGTGACGGTGAACATGTCGCCCGAGGGCCGGCCGTTCGAGGTGTTCGCAACGCTCGGCAAGGGCGGGCGCACTCACGCGGCGATGGCGGAGGGCGTGACGAGGCTGGCGTCGCTGGCGCTGCGGTCGGGAGTTAACCCGCAGGAGGTGATCAAGTCGCTGCGAGGCATCTCCTCCGACCAGCCGGCGTTCGACAACGGCGAGGTGATCTTCTCGGGTCCGGACGCCATCGCGGTGGCGATGGAGCGGATCCTGAAGCAGCACTCGGACTGGCCGAACGCGGAGCTTGGCTCAGATGAGCAGGGGCAGCCTTCGATGTTCGGCGCTCCATCTGCGAAGGAGCTTGGCATGCCAACTGCGGTGCCGGTTGAGCGGATCGATGCGGATGTCGAGGTGACTGTGCCGGTCGGAGCGGAGGGCGCAGATGCCGATGAGCTAGCGAAGATCGCAGCGGTGACGGCTGACCTGTGCCCGGACTGCTCGGGCCCGCTGGCCCACGAAGAGGGCTGCCAGAAATGCTACAACTGTGGGTTTAGTAAGTGCTAGGTGGGCGGCTGGCCGCGTTTTCGCTGAGCGAGTTCGCCTGGTGATGACGGGGAGGCGCCCAGCTTCAAACTAAGGCTTAAAGGCCCCGGAGATTCCGGGGCCTTTTCTTTGTGAGTAGTGACCCCGTCGTCCCGAGCCGGGTACCCGCTTGCGGGTGTGAGGGACCCGGTGGGCGGGGCGATCTATCTGCAGTCGTCTCTGGATCAGCGGCGTACCAGGCACACGCCGTAGGAGAGTGAGCTTGACGGAGCGTTGGGCCCCGCGCCTCATCCGGGTCCTTCGCTGCCAATCGGGACGAAGGTGCTGGCGGCGTCACGAATGACCCTCCCGCGCCCGCAAGCGGGCACCCGTCCCTCCCAAGCTGGGAGGGGGAAGTGTCCTTCGCCGCCGCTCAGGGCGAAGGTAGTTGCGGTTTTCCTTCTCCCAGTGGGAGAAGGTGCAGGATGAGGGAGAAGTGGTCGCGCGGCGGGCAGCAAAGATGTCGCCACCTGTCATTCCGGACTTGATCCGGAATCTCCCAGGAGATCCAGGAAGACGGTCAGATCCCTCGCTGGTGCTCGGGATGACAAACTCCCTGCACTCTTCCCTTCGACTCCGCTCAGGGCAGGATGGCGTCACGACCTCTCCCTCACCTCAATCCTCTCGCGCCCAGAGGGCACCCGGGAGAGGAAGGAAAACAGCCTCTCCATGTACACTGCGGCGCCCGTGCTACCACTCCGTCCTCGACCACCCGAACCACCAGACTCCAGACCACTCACCTCATGAAAATCACCGGGATCAAAACCTTCCGCACCTCTACGCCCGTGCACAAGACCGCCGGGACCAACTGGCTCTTCGTGCGCATCGATACCGACGCCGGCATCTCCGGCTGGGGCGAGGGCAGCCTGCAGTATAAGGACGCCGCGCTCGAGGCCGAGATCAACGACTTCGGCCGCTACCTGGAGGGCAAGGACCCGCGGCGCATCGAGCACATCTGGACATCGCTCTACCGCCGCGTCACCTGGAGCGGCGGCGCCGTCACGATGTCCGCCATCGCCGCCATCGACCTGGCGCTCTGGGACATCAAGGCCAAGGCCTTCGGCGTTCCCGTCTACGAGCTCGCAGGCGGTCCGACCCGTGACAACATCGCCGTCTACTCCAACGGCTGGTTCGAGGACCTGACCGAGCCCGTTCCCGGCGTCCCGGCGGAACAGGCCGCCCGTCGCGCATCACCGGACATGCACGCCGAAGCTGCCGCCGCGCTCAAGGCCAAAGGCTGGCCCGCGCTCAAGTTCTACCCGTTCGGCGGCCCGCAGGTGATCACGCCGGAGCGTATCGCCCATGGAGTGGAACTCGTGCGGGCCGTGCGCGAGTCGGTCGGCCCCGACATGGAGATCGGCATCGACGTCCGGGCACGGCTCGATCCATGGAGCGCGGGACGCGTCGCGCGGCGGCTAGAGGAGTTCGATATCGCATGGCTGGAGGAGCCGATTCTCTACGACAACGCGAAGGCGTTCGGCGCTTTCGCCCGCTCGGTGAATGTGCCGGTTTCGACGGGCGAGCAACTGTACAGCCGCTGGG
>JANQEF010000230.1 GCA_028278465.1 Dehalococcoidia bacterium
GAACGCAGTCGCCGAGCGCTGGTGGCCGGGGTCTCGGGAATGCTCGGGCTCAGTCTGCTGCAGTGGCTTCTGGTGGCCGGTGTGCTCGAGTTCCAGGTGCAGGCGGGCCTGCTGCTGCTGCCGTTTGCCGGCCTGCTGTACTGGTTCGTGGCGACCGGCCGGATCGGACGCGAAGCCGGCGAGTTCCGCCACAGGGAGCGCGTCGACTGGTTGGCGGCGTTCTACGTCGGGCACGCGTGGTGGGCGTACAGGGTCGGGACGTGTTTGTGGAGGATCAGAGATGAGGCAGGCCGTGTTTCCTGAGCGCAGGTCCGATCTGATCGGACCGAAGTCGAAGGATCTCTGCAGGAGACACTGTTCCTGACAAGATGCAGGCGGCTGCGAAAGAGGCCCTCACCCGCAAGCGGGTATCCGTCGCTCAGGGAACACACCGACCCACCCTTTAGCTCCCTCCCAGGCCGGGAGGGAGAAGCTCTTCGTCCCGAGCCTGCGCGAGGGACCTGGTGGGCGGGGCGATCCACCGACACGTTTTCGCTGCGCTAGCGAACAGCAATGGGGCAGTCCGACATCAGGTCTGCGCGGCGTCAAGTTCGGCGTTCGCGATTGCCCCACCCATCCAGGTCCCTCGCGCATGCTCGGGACGAAGGACCATGCCGCAGCAATTTGTTGCTCTCAGCCCCACATGGAATAATCCGGCCGCCAGCCGCAATAACAACGACCACTAACCACCCCGCTCCCTCATCCCCTCCGCCCCACAGGACAAAACATGAAAATCACTGACCTGCGCGTCTACCTCACACGGGCCGGCACCGGCCGCACCTGGGTCTTCGTCGAAGTCGACACAGACGAAGGCATCACCGGCCTCGGCGAAGCCACCAACTCCGGCGGTGGAGGCGCGCTCGTCGTCGGACCTGCGCTCGAAATGCTCAGAGACGACCTCGAAGGCCAGGACTTCTCAGAGGGCCTCGTCGGCGAGGACCCCGAGCACATCGACCGCATCTGGCACCGCATCTACCGCCGCTTCGGCACCCTCGGCTCCCGCGGCTTCGCCACCACCCTCGCCTCCGGCATCGACATGGCTCTGTGGGACATCAAGGGCAAGGCGCTCAACCGCCCCGTCTACGACCTCCTCGGCGGCCCGATCCGGGACTCCGTTCCCGTCTACAGCCATGTAGCGCCCGCCGGCGACATCGAGGCCTGCGTCGCTGACGCGAAGCGGCAGGTTGCGATGGGCTACCAGGCACTGAAGCTCGACCCTTTCAGCCCTGAGATGGGCAAGCACCACCGCCGCTACATCGACGGCAAGATCTCACCGGCCGCGGCCGCGCACGCGGTCGACCTGATGGCGGCGCTGCGGGGAGCGGTCGGGCCGGACGTCGAGTTGATGATCGACGCGCATGGCAACTTCGATGTCTCGACGGCCACGCAGCTCTGCAACTCTATGTTGCCGTTCAACCTGACGTGGTTCGAGGAGCCGCTGCAGCCGGAGAGCGTGGACGCGATGCGCCAGCTACGCCGCAACACCGACATCAACCTGTGCATCGGCGAGCGGCAGTACACGCGCTGGGATTTTGCTCCGTACCTGCAGGAGGGGCTGGTGAACTACATCATGCCGGATATCTGCTGGACGGGCGGAATCTCGGAGATGAAGCGTATTGCGGTGCTGGCGGAGACGTTCTACGTGCCGATCTCGCCGCATGACGCTTCTGGCCCGATCAATGTGACGGCGGGCGCGCATGTGCTTATGAATGTGCCGAATATCTACCGGCTGGAGATGACGGATCACGCCCGCGAGGCGTACGACAATGTGCTGACGGAGCCGCTGGATATCCGCGACGGCCACTACCACATGAACGGCAAGCCGGGCCTGGGCTACGAGCTGGACCACGACTTCATAGCCGCCAACCCCGACCCACAGTGGGAGTCGATGAGGTAGGTGGTGAGTGTGTTCCCCGAGCGAAGTCGAGGGGTCTCTTATCGCATCAAGCGGTCCTGACAGGATCAGCCCTCACCCCAGAAATCCTTCCACTCCGGTCCGAATTCACCAGACCTCCACTCAGGAAACGCGAATCACTATCTATCACCCGTCCTAATTCAGTTCCCATCGCCCGCAGGCGCCTGCTTAACCTCGATGGTCACCTTGTGCTCTGTATCCGGCTGAGGCTCAGGATCCTCCTCCTTCTGCCGGTCCCCTGAGGTGTCCTTGCCGCCATTGCGAAGGTCGATGAGCTTGCCCATCAGATCGAACCAGTACGGAGCGCCGAGCGAGACCGCCGCTGCAGTGAACAACCAGCCGACCACATGACCTATCCAGCCTTCCAGGTCCGACGGGACCCTCCGGTCGTCTTCCCTGGTCGTCCAGCCGATAGGAAGCTGCAGCCTCTCCAGCAGAACTATCGCCTCCACATCGGTCGGGCTGCCAAACGCCTCCTCATCCATCGCCGAGTCCTCCCCTTCTTCCTCGTCAGCAGCCGCATCCCGAATCGCCTCAGCCTCAACGACGACCGCAGCCCGGACCGTGTCATCCGACCACAGCGCCGATCCAACGGTGAACGCGCTCACGTTCAGTCCTATCGCCAGCCCGAGCCCGAGGATAAAGAGCACTACCTGGAGCTTCCGCTTGTACCAGCCGGTGATTCGCTCGATGGAGTCGTCGTACCAGTTCTCGAGCTTGTTGCGGAACGCCAGGTACTGCTCGTCCTTCTCTGTCACCTCCAGCTTGACGGTTGTCGCGATCTGCTTGATCTGACTCGCCATCTCCTCCGGCATCTCGCACGGCGAGTTCTTCGTCACATGCTTCACCAGGAGGTCCATCTCGGACTTCTTTGACTTGTCCGATTGGCCGGCGTTCCCCTCGCCGCCATCGCCCTGGCCCGCGTCGGCGGCCTCGGCTTTCTTCCTTTCTTTTCTGTTCTTCGCCAGCTTCTTCTGGAAGTCCTCGTCCGCCAGCGCACGGCTCAACAGAGCCTGTACGAAGCGCTTGGCTGGAATCGCCGAAGGGCCCGGCTGCCTGCGAAAGAAGTTGAAGAAGCCGAACTCCTCGTACTTCAACTCCATCTGATGCCTGGAAAGGCTTCGGATCGCAGGTCTCTTGAAGAGATCGTTGATAAAGGTCGTTGCCGTGCCGTGCTCGCCGCCCACCACCAATGCCCTTATGCCCTGGCGCAAAGTCTGGGCGCGCAAGGTGAAGACGCGGGAGACGATCTCGCCGAGACCCGACGCTATGATGCTCAGCAGGAGAAACGTGAAGCTGAGTCCAATTGCTACACCGACAATTTCAGAGCCGATCATCGAAACCTCCGGCTTGAACTCGTTCAACCGTACTTGCGCGGGGTCAACTGCCGGGAAATCGCAAGGAAGCAGTTTGTATCACGGCTACGAATAAGACGCAAAAACGTGTAACAGGCGATCGCGATTCGTGATTCCTGGCACAAAGCAGACGAATGGCATCAGGATGAACGCCTGTGCACGAGGCATTCGCCTGTACGAGCCGGTGCGTAGCCCCTGGCTAAACGGCCTCTGAAGTGCGTGCATCGCCTCTTCACCCGCTAAACTCTCCGCATGCGCCTGTCCCCCGCCGAAATATCGCTCTCACGCCTCGCACGCACCCACCAGCAGTTCCTCGACATCATCGTTGAGGTCAGCGACAAGATGGCATCCGCCTGGGACCCGCCGACCGCGCCGTCCATCAAGTGGCACCTGTGGCACATGGCCCGCTGGGCCGACTACGCACAGTCGCTGCTGGCGCCGGTCACCGCCGGCGAGGCCGACCACTCCAACCACGGCACGCAGGTCTGGGACGCCCTCGGCATCGCCGACGACTGGGGCTTCGACGACCGCTCGCTCGGCACCTGGGGCGTCGGCGCGCAGCTGCCAGACGAAGAGGCTCAGGACCTGCCGCTGCCGTCGCTGCAACGCGTGATCGGCTACGCGCGGTCCACCTTCGAAGTGCTGGAGCGCCGCTTCGCCGAGATCGACGACGACATCTATGAGACGCCGTTCATCGACTGGCATGGCAACGACACTACGGTCGGCGACACCACCGTCGGCTACCTTGCCCATGCCAACCGTCACCTCGGCATGATCGAGGCGCTGCGCGGCGTGCGAGGCCAGCACGGCTCCGCAACCATCTGATGCGAGCGCTGGCGGGCCGCGTACTCCAGGCCGAGATCGCCGTTCCTTCCGCCCTGCTGATCGGGTTCGGCCTTGTCCTCTGGCTGGCCGTGTTTTCCGGTGGCCTCGACGAGATCCCTCCGAACCTTCATGAGCGCCGCGATGGCGAGATGAATGGAGTCTGGGCCGCACGCTTTGCGATCGACGAGATCCGCTCGGCTGTGACGAACTCTGAACCCGGACAGACCGGTCTGCTGGCCGGTGACCCGACATCTGTGAGCGTCAAGTACCTGGAAAGAGGAACTCAGCGGCCGGGAAGCTGGATCGTCCTGGTCGAAGGTCCGCTTCGCGTACGACCCAACACGCCCGAGGAGTTCGTATCACCTGACGGCCAGATCCTCGTTCAGATACGAGCGTTCGGTGCGGACATCGAAGAGTTTTCCGCGGGCCGCGGCGTGCTTAGCGCGCTCGACGTGTCGCCGGACGGCTTCGCCAGCGTGCCACTCCAGCTGGTGTGGCCGCCGTTCGAAGTGTGGATCCGGCTTTAGGTTGCCCGCCGTGCTCTTCCGGCGTTACTGTTCGGCTCCCTCGAAAACCCGATTCGACGCCAACAGGAGGCGCAGATGACGACGCACAACTACGACGAGCTGCTGGAGAAGGCGAAGGAGTGGCGGCAGTGGTACTACGACGGCACGGTGGCGATGAACCCGGTCTCAGAGCCGGTCGAGGACGCCTTCGAGCTGATCAACGCCACGCTCTTCGGCCACATCTACCAGCGCCCCGCCCTCGACGGCAAGACCCGCAGCATCTGCACCATCGCCGCGCTCGTCGCCCGTGACAAGCCGAATCAGCTCGGCGGCCACATCACCGGGGCGCTCAACTACGGCTGGACAAAAGAGCAGATCATCGAGCTGATCACGCAGATGCTGTTCTACGGCGGCTATCCGGCGGCGGTCAACGCCATGAACGCGGCGGCGAAGGCGTTCGAGGAGTACGACAAGCGCCACGCCGATGACAAGGCTTAGAACGGTAGACGCCGACACCGCAGGCAGGTTCCCACATGCGTGAAAGCGGCGTGGGTGAGCGCTTTCTGGTGTCGCTGATCGTGATGGTCGGTGTCAGCTGGGTGCTGGGGCTGGTGAACGTTTTCCTGGCGCTGGCAGGTCCGTTCGTGGCGGGCATGGTGTTCGCCAGGTTCCGGGCGGGCGTGAGACGGAAACACCCGGCGCAGGGCGCAGCGGCTGCCGGGCTGGCGATCGGCGTGATGATCGCGCCGGTGGCCGCACTGCCGTGGTTTCTGCTGACTGCGACGAGTGACCCGGGCGAGGCGCACAACCTGTTCGAGGCGCTGACCGATCTCGAGAGCAACGGCGACCGGGCGTTGGCGACGATCGTGTTTGTCCTGGCTTCGGTCGGGTTAGGCGCGTCAGGCGGAGCGCTATCTGCATGGCTGCACGGCCGCCAGTTGGAACGAGAGTACTGGGTCAACGAGGAGTGAGATGTTCTTCCCTCTCCCTTGATGGGAGAGGGATCGAGGGAGAGAGGTATTCGCCTTGTTGAGAACGAGTAGTTCTCTGTTCTCGGTCTGGTAGGGGCGCTGCTTGCCGCGCCCGGTCCCGGCGGCAGCCGGGACGTTCTGTCGTCCTGAGCTAGCCTGCCCTGAGCGAAGCCGAAGGGAAGGGTGAGCAGTGGTTGGCCTCCGGCCGACATCCCCTCTCTCTAACTCTCTCCCACAAGGGGAGAGAGGACGACCGACCCTCCCTCTAACTCGCGCCCGCAAGCGGGCACCCGAAGCTGGGAGCGAAAACCTCCGTCGTCCCGAGCCTGCGTGAGGGACCTGGGGCCGCGGGACAACATCTGACACAGGTTTTGTCCCACCTACACCGACTCGTTGCATAGCCGAATCGTCGATAGCACCAGGTTTGCGCAGCGAAGAGTTCCGGATAGATCGCCCCACCCACCGGGTCCCTCGTTCTAACTCGGGACGACAAAAAAAACGCGCCAACCTCCTGAACGCGAAGAGGCGCTCCGCTGTGGAGCGCCTCCCCTTTTTCACTTGTTCACGCAGCCGGATTCGCCTGCGCCTTCCAAACTCTCTACGCAGCAGGCTCTGACGACTCCGGATTGTAGAGCGACGCCAGCTGCAGCAACTCGACCGCCCGCTCCTCCTCACCCAGCGCCTCCTCGATCGACTGGATCTCCGCCACCCTGCGCTCCACCTCTTCCGAAGCCTCCTTGCGCAGCATGTCAGTCATATCGCCGCTCACAAGCCCGGCCCAGTCCATCAGCGAGTCCGAAGCCTCCTTGACGCGGTCCAGGATCGAAAGAGCGTTGCGCTCAGCAACCTGCTTGATGTGCTTCGCAACATCGCCCTCGATGCGGGCCTGCGCCATCAGCACCTTCACCCGGTCCTCGGTCTCCTTCTCGATCACCAGCGCCTCCGACCGGAGATGAGCCGCCTGGCTCTCCAGCTCCGCGGCCTCACGCTCCAGCCGTTCCTTCGTATCAGTCGACCTGGCAACGTAGTCTCGCTCAGCCTGCATCAGCGCATCGTTCGCCTCGATCAGGCGGCTCCTGGAGAGGCTGGCCGACTTGACCGCTCGCATCGAGCGTGCGCCGGACCATGCCAGCGAGTGCGCGGTGGCCATCGCCCCAGGCGGCATAGCTGAGCCTTCGCTATTCGAGGAGGAGTTGGACCGACGGCTGCTCTTCTTTGATGTCATGTTTGCTGTTCTCTGGTCGGCAAATCCGGTGCTGTTCCGGGCGCAGGTTCCCGATGCTGCAACTATCGCCGGGCACGGCTGGAACGGCGCATGAGCAAGGTGTGCCGCGGGCGTGCAGAGAGGGTGGAAGAGTGGTGAAAGTGTGAGAGCGGGAAAAAGCGAGCTACAGGAACGGAACTCTCCGGAGTCACTACACTGTGGCCGCGAATCGGGACAGCGCCGAGGGCAACAGTGGCTACAGCAACTCAAATCCAGAGACTTCGGGCGAGGACAGTCGGTTCGTCGTCTATCGTGACGGCCGGGATAGTCGCCGTGGCGGTCCTCTACATCGCGCTCCGACTGCCGCTGCTGATCTCCGACTTCCCCAACTGGTACCACTCGTGTGTCGAGAGCAACACGCTGGAGGTTGCGCAGAGCATGGCCGACAACGGCCATCCTCACGAGCAGGTCCACATCTCGCCCGCCGGCTACAACCTGCACGGCATCCTCGCCACGCCCGTGATCCTGCTCGACCTCGATATGCGGCTAGTGCGGCTGGTGACCATCATCGCCGGCGCTGTCTCGATCCTCTACATCTGGAAGATACAGTCGCTGCTCGGCACGAGGGCAGGCTCAAAGGTGGCGACCGCCCACCTACTCGTTGCCATGCCGCACTTCGCGCTGATGACCGGCTTCGCCATGCCGCAGTCGGTGACGGCGACCTTCGGCGCGATATCGGTCTACTACTACCTGCGCTGGCGGCTCGAGGGACGAACGACTTCCGATGCGGTGCTGGCAGCGCTGTTCTCCGGCCTGGGCGCGTTCAACCACTTCTCGGGCATGATCATCGGCGCAACCGTCGCCGCCCTCTTCTTGTTGGAGCTTCTTCTTTCGCGACGATGGACTATCGAAAAGGCGCAGACGGGCATCCTCGCGGCCGCGTTCTTCCTGGCGAACCTGCCGGCGCTGATCCTCTGGTACGCCCGCGACTCAAGAGGCGACCTGCACTTCTACGACAAGTACCAGATCAACAACTCGGCCGACCTTCTGCTCACCGCCTCCTGGTGGCGCACGCAGATCCACTACACCGCCGAGTACCAGCCGGTCTTCTACGCCGTCGGGCTGCTGGCGCTGTACGCGGTTGCGAGCAGGCTGCTTAACGGCGGGTGGAGCCTGGTGGCATTGGGCGAGGGTGGCCGGTACATGAACCCGGTCTATTTCTGGGGCGCCTGGTTCGTCATCGGGCTGCTGCAGATCCCCTTGTTCCCGCGTGGCTCGTTCATCCACGAGTACTACGCGTGGTGGGCGCTGTTGCCATCGGTGCCGCTGTTCGTGGCGATGGTCCGGCAGCTTTTCAGGGGCCGGAGGACGGTTCAGCTAGCGGCGCTCGGATTGGCGCTGGCCTTAAGCGTGACGATCGCCTCGGCTCAGATCTCCCGCGCTCACGGCGCTACCGATATCCCGATCCTCTGCCGCTACCAGGATTGCTGAGGGGTTTGGCGCTGAAGGCGGCCGAGGCGGGTGACTACCAGTCTTCGACGAGGATGGTCCGGTAGGTTTCCATCGTAGCTGCAAGCTTGGACCGTAGCTCCGCCATCCACTCTGGCTCGTCCGGCATAGGCGGAGTAAGCGTGCGTTTCAGTCTGCCCAGGCCGATCAAATGGTGCATCCGGAGGAGTAGTGGAATCGTCTCGAGCTCCGCAGACTCAATTGGCCTCGCTGACCGGTAGCCATCGACAAAAAGCAGCAGGGACTCGTTTTCGAGATCAACGTTCCGGGCATCGTCGTCAAACAGGTCCCGCAACGCGAAGGCGATGTCGGCAGCGAACCAGGATCGACAGCTGTCGTCAAAGTCGATCGGCCTGGGTACGCCATCCTGCCAGACGATGTTGTCGAGCTCGAAATCGAAGTGGATAGGGCCGAAGTTCTGCCGGGAGACCGGTAGCTGCTCCAGCTGCAACCTCACCGATTCCAGCGCCTCCAGCATCGGGCTCTGCTCATCACTCAACTCGCGAGAAGCGGCCGAAAAAAGCTGCTGCCAGATCGGCCTTCCAACACCGGTGCTCTTCGCCGATGCGTTGTGGAGCTCTCCCAGCGCTCGGCCCCACGCTGAGAGCTCTGCTGGCGTCAGATCCTCCAGGTCTTTCTGGACGCCGGGCACTCGCTCGAAAGCCGCTGCATGCACCGTTCCGTGGGAGGTGGGAACGCTCTCTACCAACGACCCGTTCCTGGAACGAATCGGTTCGGCGGCTGGAACTCCACGGCCTATCAGTTCGTTGACGAACACCAGCTCCGACTCGACGAACTCCGCCGTCCGTTCAGACTCGTGGTTGAAGCGCAACACGTAGTCACGGCCGGCCCTCTTGAACAGGAAGACGAAATTGGCGCTCGCACGCCAGTACTTCGTGCGGGACCTGTCCGATTCCCATCGCCGAAGCACCTCCTCGGCCAGGTCGCTCTCCCAATCGTCACTGACGGTGGCGACAACCCGCCACATTGTCTCCATGGTCATCATCGAGTCGAATGACTCCTTCGATCGTGGAATCCGTTGTGACCGAATTGACGCGCCCATCGGACGAGTCAGTCAATTGCGAGAAACTGGCACCAGAAAGAGCGTCAGTCGGAGCGACATAGCGGCTGGGAGGGATGGCACGCCCGGAGGGATTCGAACCCCCGACCCTCTGGTTCGAAGCCAGATGCTCTATCCACTGAGCTACGGGCGCGCGTTCGGCGGGAACAGAACCAGTCTAGCCGAAGGTTGTCACTGGACGCATCGCTGATTCGTGACGGCGCGGTAGTGCGGGACGGCG
>JANQEF010000055.1 GCA_028278465.1 Dehalococcoidia bacterium
CGTCACGAGCTGGGACCCGCCACGAAGCCTCGCCTTCACTTGGCACATCTACGGCGCCGCAGACGAAGCGACAGACGTCGAGGTGACCTTCGAGACAGTCAGTGACGAACGCACGCTGGTGCGCATCGTCCACACCGGCTGGGAGCGGCTCGGTGAGCGCGCCACAGAGCTTCGAGCAGGAAACGAGGCCGGCTGGCGCGACCTGCTGCAAGCCTTTGAGAGTGCGGTTAATCGCCACTCGGGCGGCAGGTAGCCGAACACCTGCGCTGTATAATGGTTCACCTGTCGGGCGGTTAGCTCAGTTGGCTAGAGCGCGTCGTTGACATCGACGAGGTCACAGGTTCGAGCCCTGTACTGCCCACCACAGCGATCTGCCATGCAACCAGCGCTCACATACCCTTCAGCGGAACTCCACCGCTTCACAAGCGCTGCCTCTACGCGACCAGAACGCGCTGCGGAGGGCGACCCGACAGGGCGCGACACCCTCACTACATAGGCGCGTCGCCTCGTCATGGCGTCGCGCCGGTCTCGATGCATCCACACGCACTCATCAACCGTGTTCGTGTGCACCCATTCAGCAGCTAGCGTTCACGATTCGCGCCCTGCCGCGCTGTGTGACCGCTTCACGAGGCAGTCCCAATGGCATCCGTAAAAGACATGTCCGAGCAGGAGCTCAACGAGTTCCGAGAGAACATGCGCCACTCCGCAGCGCACGTGCTGGCGGAAGCGGTGCTCAAGCTCCATCCCGAAGCGAAACTGACCATCGGCCCGCCGATCGAAGACGGCTTCTACTACGACTTCGACGTCGAAGAGCCCTTCACGCCCGACGACCTGAAGGCGATCGAGAAGGAGATGCGCCGCTCGATCAACCGCAACACCGAGTTCGTCGAGCGCGAGGTCACGCGCGAAGAAGCGAGGGAGCAGGTCGCCGACAACCCGTACAAAGTCGAGATCCTCGACGGCATCCCGGAAGGCACTCGCGTCACCTTCTGCAGCCACAGCGAAGGCGCTTTCGAAGACCTGTGCCGCGGCGGCCACGTCGAAAAGACCGGCGACATCAAGGCGTTCAAGCTGCTCTCGACCGCTGGCGCGTACTGGCGCGGCGACGAGAACAACAAGATGCTGCAGCGCATCTACGGCACGGCATGGGAGTCGAAGCAGGCGCAGGCCGAATACCTGCAGCGGATCGAAGAGGCGGAGAAGCGCGACCACCGCAAGCTCGGCCGCGAGCTAGGCCTCTTCTTCTTCGACCCGATCGCTCCGGCCAGCCCGTTCTTCCTGCCGAAGGGCGCTTTCATCGTCAACGCCCTCACCGAGTACGTGCGAGACCTCTACCGGCGCTACGAATACCGCGAGGTGATCACGCCGCAGATCTTCAACACGGACCTGTGGCGGCGCTCAGGCCACTACGACAACTACGCCGAGAACATGTTCTTCATCAACATCGATGAGACTGAATACGGCGTTAAGCCGATGAACTGTCCGGCGGGAGCGATGCTGTACGCGGCCGAAACGCATTCATACCGCGACCTGCCGCTGCGGTACGCCGACTTCGGCAGGCTGCATCGCTACGAGCGCTCAGGCGTGACCCACGGCCTGACGCGCGTCCGCTCGCTCACCCAGGACGATGCGCACATCTTCTGCACGCTGGACCAGATCGGCTCAGAGATCAGCGGTTTCCTCGACATGCTGAACGAGTCGTACAGCGTCTTCGGCATGGACAGCCCGCGCTTCACGCTCTCGCTGAGGCCTGAGAAGCGCGTCGGCACGGACGAGATGTGGGACCGTGCCGAGGCTGCGCTCGAAGAGATCATGTCGAGCAGAGAGGTCAACTACGAGACGGTCGCCGGCGAAGGAGCTTTCTACGGACCGAAGATCGACATCTTCGTGCCGGACGCACTGAAGCGCGAGTGGCAGCTCGGAACGGTGCAGCTCGACTTCTCGCTGCCCGAGCGGTTCGACCTGGAGTACGCGGCGGAAGACGGCAGTCGTCAGCGTGTCGTCGTGATCCACCGCGCCATGCTCGGCTCCATCGAGCGCTTCCTCGGCGTGCTGATCGAGCACCTCGGCGGCGCGTTCCCGCTCTGGCTCGCGCCCGTCCAGGCGGTCGTCGTGCCGATCGCAGACAGGCACTTCGCCTACGCAGACAGTGTGCGGACGGCGCTGGCTGAACGCGGGCTCAGGGTGGAAGTCGACGATTCCGGGGACCGCATGAACGCCAAGATCCGCACCGCGCAGCTGCAGAAGGTGCCGTACATGCTGGTGGTCGGGGACCGCGAAGCGGAAGACAACGCGGTCGCCGTCCGCACGCGGACCGGAGGCAACCTCGGCACCATCTCCATTTCGGAAGTCGTCGAGGCTCTTGCAAGGGAAGCCGATGAGCGGTCGCTCGAGCCGCTCCTGTCGCCCGATAAGGCCTGAAAACAGCTCGCAAACGGTACCCAGCGTCAAACTGAAATCCAATTTGACGCTGGATATGCGCGATGCTAGCCTCACCAAACTCTGCAACTCAAAAACTGCCATCGTCGACCAGGCTTGAGTTGTTACCGAATCGCATGTCCTTGCCGTCGTCTACCGGCGGCCTCCCGCGCCAGAGTTCCAGGGACATATACCCAAGCGACCACAGGGGCTAGATGACCAGCATAAAAGACATCACACTGCACAGAGGCCTTCAGGGCGTCTACTTTGACCGCACCCAGACCACGTTCATCGATGGCAAGCAGGGGATCCTCGAGTACCGCGGCTACAGCATCCATGACCTCGCGGCGATGTCGACCTTCGAGGAGACCTCTTACCTGCTGCTGTACGGAGAGCTGCCAACGCAGGCTCAGCTGGACGAGTTCGACGCGCAGTTGAAGGCCGCACGTGAACTGCCCGAGCAGGTCCTCGACGTGATCAACATCGTCAAGGACTCACACCCGATGGACGTCCTGCGCACCGCTGTCTCCGCGCTGGCATCCTTTGACGAAGACCGCGAGGACAACTCGATCGAGGCGACATACCGCAAGGGAATTCGCCTCACGTCGCAGTTCGCCACGATCGTGATGGCACACCACAGGATTCGCGCCGGCAAGGACCCGATCAAGCCGAGCGACAGCCTGAGCCACGCAGCCAACTTCCTGTACATGCTCGATGGCGACGAGCCGACAGCGGACACCGCGGAGCTGATGGACCGCGACTTCGTGATCCACGCTGATCACGGCTCGAACGCTTCTGCCTTCACTGCGCGCGTCGTCGCCGGCACCAGCGCTGACCTGCACGGCGCCGTGACAGCAGGCATCGCAGCTCTTTCTGGACCGTCGCACGGCGGCGCTGCTGAGAACGTGATGCAGATGGCGCAGGAGATCGGTGAGCCGGAGAACGCGGCGCAGTACGTCAAGGACCTGCTGGCGTCCCGCAGGCGGGTGATGGGCTTCGGGCACCGCGTCTACAAGGCTGAGGACCCGCGGGCCAGGCACCTGCGCGAGGGTGTTCGCAAGCTGTCCGAGGAGAAGGGCGAGCCGAAGTGGTACGCCATTCTCGAGGCGGTGATCGAGGCCATGAAGCCGTACGCCCGCCGCGGGATCCATGTGAACGTCGACTTCTTCGCCGGTGTCGTCTACTACCTGAACGGCATCCCGCAGGACCTGTTCGTGCCGATCTTCGCCGTCGGCCGCGTGCCCGGCTGGACGGTGCAGGTGGTCGAGCAGTTCCACCACAACATCCTGATCCGGCCGCTCCTCTCGTACACCGGCGAGCACGACCGCGAGTACGTGCCGATCGGCGACAGGGGCTAGGCGGATAGCCTGTGCCGGGTGCTCCACAGCCAGATCACGCCGTGGGCGACCCGGGACTGACACGAAGACCGGCGCTGATCATCGTCAGCGGCCATCCCGCGACCGGGAAGACGACCTTCGCCCGAAAACTGTCGAGCGCAATCGGCGTCCCGCTGTTCGCCAAGGACGACCTCAAAGAGAGGCTGCACGAAACGTTCGGCGCAGCGGATCGCGAAGCGTCGCGCAGGCTCGGGCAGGCATCCTACTCGATGCTAGAACACACGTCGGACGTGATGCTGGCGGCGGGGCAGGACCTGGTTATCGAAAGCAACTTCGACTCCGATGGCGCGGGAGGCTGGATCGAGGAGCTAGGGGCGCGGCACTCTGCGCTGCTGATTCAGGTGTTCCTGCACGCGGATCCGGACGTGATCCTACAGCGCTACACCGAGAGGTCGGAGCGGCGTCACGCGGCCCACTTCGATGAGATCGCCGTAGATGAACTGCGCGCGCGCCTGAAGCGACCGTACCGTCCGATGGATCTGAGCGGCCACGCGCTGGAGTTCGACACGACCGATTTCCGGAGCTTTGACGCTGACCGGGCAATCGACGCCGTTGCCGACCTGCTGGCCGAGAGAGCCGACTCGTGAGCGCAGAACTCGCGATCAGAGACGCCATCGCAGGACGCGGTCCGATCACGTTCGCCGAGTTCATGGAGCTGGCGCTTTACGGGTCCGGCGGCTACTACGCGTCGGGATCGCCGATCAGCGCCAGTGGCGACTACTTCACGGCTCCGTCGGCGCATCCCGTTTTCGGCGCTCTGCTGTGCGTGCAGCTGCGAGAGATGTGGCGGCTTCTCGGCTCTCCGGCCGAGTTCACGGTGATCGAGGAAGGCGCCGGCAACGGCGGGCTGGCAGCGGACATCTCTGAGTACGCAGCGCGGCTGGACAGCGACTTCAGTGATGCTCTGAACTATGTGGCCGTCGACATCGCGCCGCCCGCGCGGCAGCACTTTCCGGTCCTGCCGCTGGAGGAGGCGCCAGCTGGCATCACAGGCTGCGTCCTGTCAAACGAGCTGCTCGACGCCATGCCGGTCCACCGGTTCGAGGTGCGAGACGGCGAGGTTTTCGAGATCTTCGTCACGCTTGAGGGCGACCGGTTCGCAGAGACGCTTCAGCCGCCTTCATCGCTAGAGATCGAACGCACGCTGGCGCCGTTCGTCGAGTCGCTCCCGGACGGCTATCGCGGCGAGATCAATCTCCAGCTGGAGTCGTGGGCGCAGCGCCAGGCGAAAGCGCTCGGGCGCGGCTGGGTGCTGGCGATCGACTATGGCTTTGAGCGGTCCGAGCTGTACAGGCCCGGCCGAACCAGCGGCTCGCTCCGCACCTACTACCAGCACACGCTCGGCCAGGACACGCTGCGGCACGCCGGAGAGCAGGACATCACGGCGCATGTCGATTGCACGGCGCTGGACGAGGCGATGACCAGCGCCGAGTTCCAACTCACCGGCAAGACGACGCAGGCCGAGTTCCTGTCGCGCCTCGGCATACACCAAGCTGTAGAGCAGCTTGAAGCGTCCAACCTGTCGCGCCCCGAAAGCCGTGCAAACGAACAGGGGATTCGATCGCTTCTGGACCCAGACGGCATGGGGCGTTTCGTGGTGGCAGCGTACAGTCGCGGCATCGATCAGTTCGATCTGGCCGGGCTCAGTGGACCAGCCGACGGTTCAGCCACCAGGCTTCCCGATCTTCCGCGCCTCAACCCCGCACGTCACATCAACCTCGTAGACCAGCAACAGACAGGCGGCTACTTCGAGGTGCAGTCGCTCGAAGACCTGTTCTCAGACCGGCCGTAGCGCCGCCTGAGGCTAGCCGGCCATCGCGGTCCCCTCGATCTCCACCACTACCTCCGGCCGAGCCAGCGTCGGGACGCCGACCACCGTCACCGCCACCTCTTTACCCGGCAGGTGCTCCTCCAGCGCGCCGGTAGCCTCCACC
>JANQEF010000072.1 GCA_028278465.1 Dehalococcoidia bacterium
CCTGCAGGCATCGATAAACGCCAGCTGGTCGCCCATCATCTCGTCCGGCTTCGCACGCTGGCAGATGATCGGGCCGTCCTTGCCGTGGAAATCGCCGCCGATATCGATGTCGGTCTCCAGCTTCCGCATGGCCGGCAGAATCTTTTCGAAGCTCCAAAGGTCGTTTCCTGCGGCGGCCCAGCTATCGAAGTCCTCCGGGATGCCGCGCAGGAACACCTGGCCGTTGATGGAGCTGGTCCCGCCGATGACGCGTCCGCGTGGCACCGCCATCTCGGTGTTCAGCGGGTTCGACCGGGCCGTGAACTGCCAGTCGTGGTCGCCTCCGACAACAAGGTCGGCGCCCGTCGCAAGCCCGTCCCTCAGGTCATCGGGAAGCGATTCCACCGTCGCGTAGTCAGGTCCCGCTTCGAGCAGCAGCACGGACACGGACGGGTCCTCGGAGAGTCGTGCGGCGAGCGCGCCTCCGGCCGATCCGCTTCCGACAACTATGAAGTCGTAAGACGCCAAACGTGCGATCCGTGCTCCGGGCTGTGCTAGTCGACCTCGATATCCGTTCTACCGGTTAACTCGACGAACTGCCGCTTGAACAGAACCGGGTCTAGGCCGTGGAAGTCGCCGATCAGCTCATCTTTGCGCATGTCCGGATGCAGCGTAATCCGGTTGTTTATCACAGGGAATACCGCCCACGGGTTGCCTGTCAGCAAGCGCGGCCCTCCGACGATGCGCAGATAGTAGCTCTCTCCGGTCTCAAGGCAACCGTCAACGTCGCTGTGCAGCCGAAGCTCGTCACCCTCGGCGGCCGGTCCGAAGACCGACTCTTCGACGGTGACGATGTTGTAGAGGCCGGTCCGGTCGGGTGTCGAATGCCCGGTCACAAGCACCCTGACGAAGTAGTCGAAATCGGCGAGCCGCTCGCGGTCAGGCGTTGACACATCGCCCCTGCCGCCAAATGGATCGTACTCGCACTCGAGCCCCGGAGGATCGTTGCCTTCGAAGCCGTCGCTTGAGCACCCGGCGATGATCAGCGCGACCAGCAGCAATCCCGCGATTGGGGACAGCCGCAACGGCACATCATTGTGCTTCAGGCGCCGTGCCACGCTACGACTGGAACTGTTCATCGCGCCACGAGTACAACGGTGACCAGCCGATCACATCCTTCGCCAACTGCGTCGAGATCGGCGCCTCGAACCCCTCGAACTCCCTGTTCAGCGGCACATTCGGGTACACCGTCTTGATCGCCTCCATCGTCGGGATATCGAGCATGATGTCGTCGGCGTTCAGGAACATGCGGTTGTGGCCTGTCCAGCCGTCGGACTCCACCGACATCACACACGCCCGTGCCGCGTCGCGGATATGCAGATAGGTCCAGAAACCCTGGCAGCGAGTCCACGGGTCGGTGATCGGGTTGGCTGCCAGGTTCTTGAAGTAGGCGTCGTCCCACATGCCGTTGAAGCGCATCGAGTTGATCGACATCCACGGACTGCGCCTGGCAAACCCTTCGCCGACCTCCTCGCCGATCCACTTGGCGATGCTGTACGGGTCCTCGGAGCGGGTGCCGACGTGCTCGTCCATCGGGAAGTACTCCGGCGGCTTGACCTCCTTCGGCTCCCAGCGCGCCGCCGTACCCATCGCGCCGACGGCGTTGTATGACGAGCCGAGCACTACCCTGCTGATCCCGAGTTGCTCGGCGGCGCGGCACACGTTCCACATGGACGACACGTTCGTGACGAAGACGTCTTCCTCGGTGTAGTTCGCGGCGCTGGGACGTGACGCCAGCGAGATCACGGCGTCGCAGCCGTCAAGGGCCGAGATCACCTGGCCGTAGTTGGCGATCTCGACCTCGAAGAACTTCGGCATCTCCGGCCAGTTCTCCCGCATCTTCACGGCCGCCTCGCCGCTGGCGGTGCCGATAGTGCCGCTGTGGCCGAGGTTGGTGCTCATGCGGGCGACGTCGGCGTTGATGACAGTGTGGCCGTTCTTGTAGAGCTCGTCGATAACGTAGTGGCCGACGATGCCTGAGCCACCGGTTACGAGGACTTTCATTCGGTTTTCCTTCGCGTTGCGGGCGTGCCGGGACAACTGACTGGGAGTAACGGCACTCCAGTATGCCAGCATGTTGGCCGGGCCGAGCGTATAACCTGAGTGAAGTTTCCAGCTCCCGCACGTCCCATGTCGCTTCCCGTCATCGCAGACCACGTCAACTCCGTTCGGCCCGACCACCCGCTGGGCCGAAAAGTCGCGGTCATGGGACACGGCGGCAAGACAACGCTTGCAAGGGCGATCGCCCGGAAGTACTCGCTGGAGCACATCGAGCTGGACCAGATCGCCAACCTGCCGGGCTGGAACAGGCGGCCGTCCGAGGAGTTCAGACAGATCGTGGAAGAGCGGATGGCGGCGAACCCGAACGGCTGGGTGACCGATCACTTCCACTCCGACGTCGTTGACATGATCCACGAGAGGGCCGACTCGGTGATCGTGCTGCACCTGCCGTACCCGACGATGCTGTGGCGGAGGACGCTGCGGTCGCTGAAGCGGGCGTGGACGGGCGAAGAGGTGTGCGGCGGGAACGTCGAGACCTTTCGCCAGCACCTGTTCTCAAAGGAATCGGCGATCCTCGAGATGTGGCAGAAACGAGACCGCTACCGGCGCATCTCTGAGACGATCTCAAAGGTCGCCCGCGAGGGCGTCGACTTCTACGTGATCCGGTCGAGCCGCGAGCTCGACAACTTCTACCGGCTGCACGGCCTGAGCCGCGACGGCTAGCCGGGAAGGGTCGTGTCCGGGTGCTCGCGGGCGTAGTTCGCCTGCCGCAGCCCGAACTTCTCCTGTAACTGGACGGTCAGCCCGCCGTCGACCATCAACGTGTGGCCGGTGATGAAGGAAGCGTCTTCCGAGCACAGGAAGGCAACCGCGCCCGCGATGTCGTCCGGCACGCCAGTGCGGCGCAGTGGATACTGGTTGGCGAAGAAGGCAAGACCCTCGGGGTTGGATTTCCACATCTCGGCCAGCCCTTCCGACACGATGTGGCCGGGACCGATGGCGTTTACGCGGATGTTGTCAGGCCCGAAGTCGTTCGCCATCTGCCTGGTCATGCCGACGACCGCCGCCTTGCCCGCCTCGTAGACGAGCATCTCGGCTTCCTGCAGCAGGCTGTGGACCGATGCCAGGTTGATGATCGAGCCGCCGCCAACCTTGCGCATGTGCGGGATGGCGTGCTTGGCGCCGAGGTACAGCGCCTTCACCAGCACATCGATCCCCCAGTCCCAGTCCTCCTCTGACACCGTCTCAGCGGTGCCGTGGATCCTCGATTCGCCGCCTACCACAGAGAAGGCGTTCTGGACCAGGATGTCAAGCCGGCCCCACGCTTCGACCGCCTCGCGGACCATCCGCTCAACGTCATCGGAGATTCCAACATCGACGTGGGATGCAAGCGCGGTCCCGCCGGCCGATGTGATGCGCTCGACGTTTGCCGCCGCCGCCTCGTCGTTGAAGTCGGCGATGAGGACCTTTGCGCCCTCGGAGGCCAGCCTGCGCGCCGTTGCGCCGCCGATGCCGAGTGCGCCGCCGGTGATGACGGCAACCTGTCCGTCGAATCGGTCTGCCATGGTGAGATCCTGTGGTGCGAGTTCCGGTTTCGCGCCGCGTGATCAGGCAGCGCCGACGGGATCATACCGTGTTTGGGAGCAGGCGCTGCGTATGGGGCGGGAGGTGCCGGACGCCAGATCCTCCCTCCCAGCTTGGGAGGGAGTTAGAGGGAGGGTCGGTCGAGCCGCCATCCTGAGCCGGTCGAAGGGTCGCCGGTTGTCATCTCGACCGAAGCGGAGAGATCTGACTGGTCAATGTGAGACAACTTCTCCCTCATCCTGCACCTTCTCCCGCTGGGAGAAGGAAGACGCCACCCTTCGACAAGCTCAGGATGGCTGGGCGTCCCGCCTTCGGCGTCACCGGGCGGGGCAAGCACCGCCCCAACCAAAACAGCGCGCTAGATACGACTCTGGATCGCTGCCTCGGTGGTCGGCGCTTCGCTCCCGGCCTCGGGCTCGACGGTGATCGCTATCGAGTCGCCTCTTTCGAGTGCGAACTCGAAGTAGCCGCTCCACCTGCCGTCGTCGTTGGTGTTGAAGTCGCCGACCGGCGTCCACTGCTCGTCCCGCTGCACCCAGAACTGGTAGATGCTGTCATCGGAGAGCGTGTCGAAGTTGCCGACAGCGAGACTCAGGCCATCCTCGCCGAGCACAGTCTCCACGCGGAACCATTCGCCGCCGGGGTCGCGGCGGAAGTGGCTCAGCTCGGTATCCGAGCCGGTCGACAGCGCAGTGACGCCCCACCCGATTAGCGCGCCGACAACGATCAGCGTCACGGCAGCCGCGCCGTATGCCGGAGCGCCGAACCGCTGCATCCGGTTCAGCCAGCCGCTCACCGGCCTAGCAGGCACATCCCGGGTCAC
>JANQEF010000078.1 GCA_028278465.1 Dehalococcoidia bacterium
ACGAAGAAGTCCTCGCCCTCCTCGCCGACCGCGCCGCCGGTTGGATCGAATCGAGGCTTGGCTAGCTATAGCTAGGCGCCCCTTGGTCTCAGCCAGCGAGTGAACTCTTCCGGCGGCAGAGCAGGGCTGAAGAAGTGTCCTTGGATCTCGTCGCACTCCTGCTGGACCAGAGCCTCGAGCTGTTCGCGCGTTTCTACGCCTTCGGCAACGACCTGCAGGCCGAGAGTGTGCGTCAGGGCGATGATCGCCGCCGTCAGAGCGACGCTATCCGGGTTGCCGGGAAGCTTGCTCACGAATGAGCGGTCGATCTTGACGCGATCGATCGGAAAGGCCTGCAGGAGGCTGAGTGAGGAGTACGCGGTACCGAAGTCGTCTAGAGAGAGTCGAATCCCCAGAGCGTGCAGCTCCTTGAGCACTCCGACCGACTGCTCGAACTCCAACATGATCGCCGTCTCGGTGAGCTCGAGCTCGAGACAGGCTGGCGCCATCTCCGCCTCGGCCAGCACATGGGCTATCGACTCGACGACTGATTCGTTCAGAAGCTGTCGGGCCGAGAGATTCACCGAGATGGGCACGGCCTCCAGGCCCTGAGACCGCCAGGCCCGCCACTGCCCGCAGGCCCGGCGCAACACCCAGTCCCCGATCGGCACGATCAAACCGGACTCTTCCGCTGCAGGAACGAACTTGCCGGCATTCAGGAGCCCTGCCTCGGGATCGTGCCATCTGAGCAGGGCTTCGGCGCGAACCAGCCTCTCGGTCGTGGCGCAAACTATCGGTTGATAGTGGAGGAGAAACTCCTGGTTACCCAGAGCTCTGAGCAGGCTGGACTCCAGCCGCAGCTTGTCCGACGCCTTCTCGCTCAGATCCTTCGAGAAGAACTCATACTGGTTCTTGCCGCGCGATTTGGCTTGGTACATGGCGATGTCGGCAGCCTGCATCAGCTGCTCGGGATCCGCTCCATCCTCCGGGAAGATGGCGATCCCGATACTCGCGCTCAGCTGGAGAGCCTGGCCCGCGACCCGAAGTTGTTCGGACAGCAGGCCCAGCAGTCTCTGGGCGCACTTGGCGGCATTCTCCCCGCGCTCGACGTCCTGGATCATGACCACGAACTCGTCGCCTCCGAGGCGAGCCGCTAGGTCGCTCTTCCGAAGTGAGGCCTCCAGACGTGTGGCAACCGTCTTGAGCACCTCGTCCCCGGCCGAGTGGCCCAGCCCGTCGTTGATGGCCTTGAAACCATCGAGGTCGAAATAGAAGAGACCGATGCGTTTCCCGTGGCGCTGAGCGTACGGCAATACGCGCAGGAGGGCCTCTTCGAAGGCGGCGCGATTGCTGAGGCCGGTCAGGCTGTCGTGGCTAGCCAGGAACTGCTGATGTCGTCGGGCTTCTTGCAGCTCCATCAGCATTCGGTGTCGTTCGACCGCGTAGAGGACCGTGCGGATGAGCAACTGAGCGTCCCACTTGCCCTTGACCAGATAGTCCTGAGCGCCCGCCCGCACCGCCAGGAGTGCCAGTTTCTCGTCATGCTTGGCAGTCATCACCACGATCGGGATCGCAGAAGCGGCAACCTGTGCCCGCCTCAGCGTGTCGAGACCGTGGCCCTCCGGCGGCAGTGAGAGATCGAGAAGAACCACACCGAAGGGCAGGTCTTGCATCAGGCTGAGGGCATCCTCGACTTTGCTGGCAGTGAAGATCTGGAAATCCTGCGCCGCCTCGGCAAGCATGCCCTTGATCTGCTTCAGGTCGGCCGCGTTGTCTTCGACCACCAGGACGTTGATCGACCCGCTCGCTGGAGGTGGCATTCCGATCGCGGTCTCACCACCGTCAAACGACGAGTTCATCGATCGTCCTCGTGCGCAACCCCGCCCCACGCCCCGCCCGAGTCACTAGGCGCCTCCAGCCGAAGCATGAGGTCGCCGGTCGCGTCGCGCTTGAGCCGGAAGTCGTTTGCTGGAGGAGACAAGGGACTCTGACCCCTGGTGAAATCGGCCTGTGCTCTCGATCTCTAGCGCTACGACCCCGATACCAACACACTTTCTCGACAATCGGGCCAGATTCGGCAAATCCGTGGCCACGAATCAGTAAGTCTGTCGGTGGACATCGGCTGTCTGCCGACGAAACCGAGCTGGATGCCGCGCTGGTCGGCCGGGGTATCCCGCCTGCGGACGCGCAGCAGAACCTCGATGAGAAGGTCAGACTAGATCCCGAGATTCTGCCGCACCGGTCGCTCGCGGACCCTCCAGATCAGGCCGTCGACGATGTAGTGGTGGAAGTTGATGGTCATGTAGGCCACCAGGAAGAGGGGCAGCGACGTCGCCGGATCGAGCAGGGTCAGGCCGCGGTCGAGCCCGAGATAGACCACCGTCGAGATCACCAGGAGCGTGGCGAAGTAGTAGGGCCAGTTGCGCGGCTGGCTCAGCCGGGAAAGAAAGCGGTGGCGCGGATCGACGCCCGCGCGAAACCGGTTCTGGTTGAACAGCCAGACGAAGAGAATGTACTGGGCATTGTGCCAGACGTTGAGCACCAGCCAGCCGTGATCGATGTCGGCGATGACGAGGTAGCCGACGACGAAGATCAGCGTGTGCGACAGGACGTAGAGCGACTGGCCCTGCATGCGCTCGCCGCGCGCCAGGCTCCGGGCGAGCTCCACGAGCCACCACCCGATCGCGACGACGGCGCAAGCGCCCACCAACCAGACCAGCTCACGCAGCATCGGGACGACCACGAGCTCAACGCCGAGAAAGGTCTCCGGCGCCTGATACGAGCGATGGAGGATGCCCCAGAGCGGCACCAGGTACAGAGCCCAGCGGGTGAGTCGCTCACCGCCAACCGCGGCCTCGCCCGAGCGCCCGCGGTAGACGCGCTCGATGCCGTAGCTCTGACGGGTGTAGTGGAACCACTGCCAGTAGAGATAGGTCGTCGACAGGATCCAGCCGCCCAAGACGAGGGTCAGACCGG
>JANQEF010000100.1 GCA_028278465.1 Dehalococcoidia bacterium
CGACGGCAGATGGATCGCCCCACCCACCGGGTCCCTCGCACCCGCTCGGGACGACGGCGGGTCAATGGCTTTTTGGTAGGGGAGCTGCTTGCCGCGCCCGGTGACGCCGGAGGCGGCACGACTTGCCTGCCCGGACTGCACAGGATACGAAAGCAACGTCCCGATTTCATCGGGACCGGGCGCAGCAAGCGGCGCCCCTACCAAACCGTCGTTACGGACTCGCCAGCGTCCTCACGTCACAGGTCAGATCCCTCCATTCCGTCGGGATGACAAACGTCCCGGCACAGCCGGGACCGGGCGCAGCAAGCAGCGCCCCTACCGAAAGAAGGGCTCCCGCCTCGCTCCTGAATCGGAGCTATACTCCCACCGGCCTGAGACCGTGGTCCCGCGCAGGAAAGAATCGCGGTCGACCGGGCCCGACCAAAATCACGCGGACCACTTCACCGCACAGAACCAGCCGATCCACTAACTCGCCCGAAAACCCGCCGCCAATCGCGCCGCCCGAAAGGAGCCCGATGCTCGAACGCTTCCACGTCCCAGCCGACATCGCCGTCCACGTCATGCCAGACGACATGTTCGCCACCGTCACAGATATCTTCCTCAAGATGGGCATGTCCGAAGACGACGCAAAGCAATCGGCCGACGTGCTGGTCTACGCCGACGTCCGGGGCATCGAATCCCACGGCGTCAGCAACATGCTCCGCCGCTACGTGGAATCGTTCGCGCAAAACGGCATCAACCCCAAGCCGAACGTGCGCGTCGTGCGAGAGATGGCAGCCGCGGCGACCATCGACTGCGACAGCGGCCATGGCCTCGTCGTCGGCCCTCAGGCCATGCAGATGGCGATCGACAGGGCGAAGGACTACGGCATCGGCACCGTCACCGCCATGAACGGCAGGCACTTCGGCGCATGCGCCTACCACGCCGCCATGGCGCTCGAGCACGACATGATCGGCCTCGCCATGACGACCGGCGGCCTCAACGTCCTGCCGGTCCACGGCGCCGAGCCGCGCGTCGGCCTCAACCCGATCGGCATCGCGGCCCCGACGAAGAACGAGCCGCCTTTCATCTTCGACGCCTCCATGTCATCGGTCGCCGGCAACAAGATAGTGCTGGCACAGCGCCTCGGCGTGCCCGTGATGGGCGGCTGGATCGCCGACGGCGACGGCAACCCGATCATGCAGGAGCAGCAGGTGCCTGAGAAGTGGGCGATGCTGCCGAGCGGCGCCACGCGGGAGATGGGCGCGCACAAGGGCTTCAGCCTGGCGATGATGGTGGAGATACTGTGCGGCCTGCTGGGCGGCACGGGCGCGGGGACTAACAGGTCGATGGGCGCGGCGCACCACTTCGTGGCCTACAACATCGAGGCGTTCACCGATGTGAACTCGTTCAAGGAGATGATGGACGACTATATGCGGGAGCTGCAGGACACGCGGCCGGCGCCGGGGCATGACCGCGTGGTCTACGCCGGGCTGCCGGAGCATGAGGAGGAGATCGAGCGCCGGGAGAACGGGATCCCGTACCACCCGGAGGTGATCGACTGGTTCCGCGAAACCTGCGGCGAGCTGGACATCGATTGGAGGCTCACAAAGGAGTAGGGGCACCGTCTCTCCCCTCCCATATTGGGAGGGGATTGAGGGGAGGGTTATTAGTCTCGAACTGACCACCGGGGCGCCTATATCACCACCGACCCTCCCTCTAGCTCCCTCCCAAGCTGGGAGGGAGTACCACAACAGGAGAAAACCATGGCAAGGCGAATCAACAAGGCGATCGAGCTGCTGGAGATGGGCGAGCCGGTCTATATGACCCATCCCGAAGAGCTGACATACGACTGCGGAAAGGAGATGTCGCAGACCTGGGCAGACGTCATCCACATGGATTTCGAGCACCACTTCTTCGACATCGGCGGTCTCACCCAGTTCATGAAGGGTCTCGCCGACGGCGGTCCGACGCCCAGCGGCCACCCGACGCCGACCGTGCTCACGACGCTGCCTTCGAACTGCATCACCGTCGACGAGGTCCGCGCCAACGCCTGGCAGATGCGGCACGTTCTTTCGACCGGCGCGCACGGCCTTCTCCACACCCACGCCCGCGACCCTGAAGCGGTCAAGTGGTTCGTCGCCGCATCCCGCTATCCCTTCCAGGAACTCGGACGCGACGAGCTGCCGGAAGGACTGCGCGGCGGGGGAGGGCAGAGGCAGCCGGCCGCCATCTGGGGCGTCGACCAGGGCGAGTATGTGAAGATCGCAGACCCGTGGCCGCTGAACCCGAAGGGCGAGCTGCTGCTGGGGCTGAAGATCGAGGACAGGCACTGCCTGCCGAACGTCGACCGGACGGCTGCTGTGCCGGGCATCGGCTTCGCTGAGTGGGGACCGGGCGACATGGGCATGTCGTTCGGATTCTCCGACAGCCACGATCCGCCTTACCCGGAGGTGATGAACGATGCCCGCAACACGGTGAAGAAAGCGCTGGATGCGAACGGCGTGGCGTTCTACAGCGGCTGGAACGATGATTCGATGTCGGACGAGCAGCGGATCGAGTTCATCATCAAGGAGCTGGGCTCGAACCTGATCGGAGCACCGACAAGGGAGACGGCGGACATAGGCCGCAAGATCACCGGGAGGACGATGCCGGTTTAGTTCCCCTCTCCCATATTGAGAGGGGGTGAAGGGGGGAGAAAGGCGAGAGTTACTGGTCTTGTCTGGTAGGGGCGGTGCTTGCCCCGCCCGGTCCCGGCTCCGCCGGGACAACGCGCACCCTTCCCTTCGGCTTCGCTCAGGAGGGCGTCTTCCTTCTCCCAGCGGGAGAAGGTGCAGGATGAGGGAGAGGTGGCCACTCTTTGGACAATAAAGACGTCACAGCTTGTCATTCCGGACTTGATCCGGAATCTCACCGGTGATCCAGGAAGGCGGTCAGATCTCTCCCTTCGGTCGAGATGACAATCGTCCCGGCTTAGCCGGGACCGGGCGCAGCAAGCGGCGCCCCTACCAAAAACAGGAGGCCACATGCCACGACGAATCAACCGCTGCATCGAACTGCTCGAGGACGGCGAGGTCCTCTACTACACCGGCACCGGACCGCTCACATATGAGAACGGCAAGGCGCAGGCCAAGACCTGGGCCGACTTCCTCATCACCGACTTCGAGCACTACCCGTTCAACGTGCAGGGGCTACGGGAGTTCATGCAGGGGCTCGTCGATGGCGGGCCGACTAACGCCGGCCACCGCACGCCTGCCGTCATCTCAACTCTGCCATCCAACTGCCGCACCGTCGACGAAGTCCGCGCCAACGCCTGGCAGATCAGGCAGGTGCTGTCGGCCGGCGTCCACGGCATCCTCCACACCCACGCCCGGCAGGCCGACGCCGTCCGCGCCTTCATCGAAGAGTGCCGCTATCCGTTCCAGAAGCTCGGCCTTGATCGCGGGCTGGTGCAGGGCCAGCGCGGCGCGGGAGGGCAGGGCTATCCGGCAGAGATCTGGGGAGTCACCGGTCCCGAATACACCAAGCTCGCCGACCCGTGGCCGCTCAACCCTGACGGCGAGCTGCTGATCGGCCTCAAGCTGGAGAGCAGGGAGTCGGTCGCAAACGCAGACTTCATCGCCAAGGTGCCTGGGCTGGCGTTCGCCGAGTGGGGGCCAGGCGACATGGGCATGTCGTACGGCTTCGAGGACGCCCACGACCCGCCGTACCCGCCTGAGATGGACAACGCCCGCAAGACGATCAAGAAGGCGTGCGACGACAACGGCCTCCACTTCCTGAGCTCGTGGAACGACCCTAACCAGAGCCGTGAGCAGAACGTGCAGTTCCTGCTCGACTGGGGCGTCCGGATCATCTCCGGCGGCGGCGAGGAGTCGGCGCAGATCGGCCGCAAGATCACCGGCCGCAAGATGCCGGTCTAGGGCTGGTAGGGGCGCAGTGACGAGAGGTTCGCCATGACCAACGGCCTCAATGAATGGCTCGCCCGCAGGCAGGAAGAGGTGCTGGAGCCGGACCTGCCGATCTGCGATCCGCACCACCACTTCTGGGACAGGACCGAGCTGCGGCCGAGCGGGCGCTACCTGCTTGACGAGCTGCTGGACGACACCGGCTCAGGCCACAATATCACTGAGACCGTCTTCATCGAGTGCGGCTCGATGTACCGCGCCACCGGCCCGGAGTCGATGAAGCCGGTCGGCGAGACGGAGTTCGTGCAGGGCATCGCCGCCATGAGCGCGAGCGGCGACTACGGCGACACGAAGGTGGCTGCAGGTATCGTGGGCTTCGCCGACCTGACGCTGGGCGCCGCCGTCGAAGAAGTACTGCAGGAGCACCGGGCGTCGAGTCGGGACCGGTTCCGGGGCATCCGCCATGCTGCCGTCTGGGATGAGAGCCCTGAGATTCGTCGCTACAAGAACCCGCCGAAGGGGTTGCTGGCCGACGCGAGGTTCCGTGAAGGGTTCGCGGTGCTCGGCCGGCTTGGGATGAGCTTTGAGGGCTGGCTGTACCACACGCAGCTCGGCGAGCTGACCGATCTTGCACAGGCGTTCCCCGATGTGACAATCATCCTGAACCACATCGGCGGGCCGATCGGCATCGGGCTTTACGCCGACCGGAAAGACGAGGTGTTCGAGACCTGGAAGAGCGGCATCACGGAGCTGTCGACCTGCCCGAACGTGGTGGTCAAGCTTGGCGGGTTCGGCATGCCGCTGGGTGGGCGGGACTGGCATGAGCGAGATGCTCCGCCAGGTTCGGAGGAGATCGCCGGGGTGATGAGTCCGTGGTACCTGCACTGCATCGAGCAGTTCGGCCCTGACCGCTGCATGTTCGAGAGCAACTTCCCGGTCGACAAGGTGTCGGTGTCTTACCGGGTGCTATGGAACGCCTTCAAGCGGATCGCGGCGGGTTTCACGCCCGCAGAGAAGGCGTCACTATTCCGGGAGACGGCGGTAAGGGCCTACAGGCTGTAGGGCAGTGAGTCCGCGGGATGGAGTTCCCCCTCCCGGCTTGGGAGGGGGTAAAGGGGGAGGGTCATTCGACTTGTCAGGTAGGGGCACGCCCGCAAGCGGGCACCCGGCTGCGCCCGGTCCCGGCAGAGCCGGGGCGACGTGTTTCCTGAGCGGAGTTCCAACCGGGTTGGAACGTAGTCGAAGGATCTCTGGTGCGGAGACTCGTCCTGACAAGGCTTGTTGGCCCCTCAAGAGACCCTTCGACTTCGCTCAGGGAACACCAACGCGACCCTACTCCTAACTCGCACCCGCGAGCGGGCACCCAAAGCAGGGAGGGAGGATCGCACATCCCTCTCCCTTGATCGGGTGCCCTATGGGCGCGGGATTGAGGGAGAGGGTGAAACCGCTGCCACCCCTTCGACAAGCTCAGGATGGCGTCACTTTACCCCTGCTCGATCATGGCGTCGCCGATGTCCCGGCACTTCTCCAGCGCCTGCGATGAATCCAGCCCTACGCACAGGATGGCGGTGTTGCCGAAGATCACCCAGTCGGCATACGTCGGCCCCGGCGACTGCCTGCTGCCCGCGCTCGAAACGTCGGTCACGCCGCGCGCCTGCCAGCGGTCCTTCACGCCCTCGGTCCACGTCTGCGAATCCCGCGTCTCCTCGAACTCCTCGCCCGTCGCCTCCTCGGCCAGCTCCGCTCCCGTCGCTGCGGCCACAGCGTGCGACTCGTAGAACCTGATCTCGAAGTCGTCGCGGTTCTGTTCGCCGGCGGGCGCCCAGAACCCGCGCCACGCGTCGAGGCCCTGTGGCAGGCCGGCCACGTCGTACTGCTTGTTCGCCTTCAGGCCGATGGCCTGGAAATCCTCGATGGCGAGGGTGCGGCCGAAGTCCCTGACCTTGATCTCGGTCTCCAGGTCCTCGGCGCTATCACCTCCGCCGCACGCGATGGCGACGAGGGCGAGAGCGCTCGCCAGTCCGACTGCGATCATCCGCCATGTCTTGATTCTGTGCTTCATATCTGCAACCTCGATCTTCGGCCCGGCCGGTCCAGCGGCGAACTATCTCGCTCCGAACAGGCCTGCGGCACATTCCGGTAGCATCATGCTGCTTTCAGCACCGAAGAGCAAGTGCGGCGCGGGTGGGCCATGGGTAGGACGTGTTCTCTGAGCGAAGTCGAACTTTCGCACGGGAAAACAACAGCTCCCAAACACGTTCGGAGCCCGAACGCTACTCCCAGGGAGCCGGACCGACCGTTCCGAAATTCCCGACCACCAGAGAGATATCCGCGCCCGACACAAAGCCATCGCAGTTGATGTCTCCTGTTGAGCAGTTCGGGTCGGCCAGGCCGAACGTAGCCACCACAGCCGAGATATCTCCCCCGGCGACCGCGTCGTCGCCGTCGGCATCTCCACCTCTCAGAGTCACCGCTGGTACAACGACATCTGATCCATCGACCGTCAGTCCAGACAGGGTCGCTGACACGTGTCGCAGCGAATCGGCGCGTAGCTGGTAGACGCCCGGAGCCACGTTATTGATCACGAAGTCGCCGTTGTCTGCTACATCGGCCACGGCGATCGTCTGCGCGGTGGTCGAATCGACGAGTCTGACCTCAGGCTCTGAGGCTACAAATGGTCCGGCACCGGCCACACCCTGAAGCATCAATGCTCCACTGATCTTGAATGTCGATACAGAGATCGGACGAAGGTCTGCTGAGAAGTTCGAATCGGCGAACAGGACCAGTACCTGCGGGCCACGGGGCAGGGTAGTCGCCGAAGGACTTGCAAGCGGGCGGTAGAGCGTGGAGTCGGCGTGGAGCACCAACACCTGAGCACCATTCGTTACAAGTGGAGCGGAAGGCGTCGCCAGCTCCCGCTCTACCGTCGAGTCGGCGTGCAACACGAGTAACTGGGGACCTGCCGTGAGTACGGGAGCCGCAGGTGCTGACATGGATTCGGATATGTTCGAGTCGGCATGCAGCACGAGTAGCTGGGGACCTGCCGTGAGTACTGGAGCCGCGGGTGCTGACAGTGATTCGGAGATGTTTGAGTCGGCGTGCAACACGAGTAGCGTGGGACCCACTGTGAGGACCGGAGCCGTGGGCGGCGACAGGGATCCAGAACTGTTCGAGTCGGCATGTAGCACGAGGAGCTGGGGTCCCGCGGGCTCCGCGGGAACACCTGTCCCTGACAGCCCTTCACTCACGAAAGAATCCGCGCCTGACACCTCGACTGTCGAACCCTGAGCGCTGACCTGTTGTTCAGCAGGAAGCAGCCAGAAAACAGCGAAGCCGACTACGAGCGAGACGACAACGCTGCGTCTATGAAACCGACTGGTCATTCCGAGTAGATCATCACAAACGCCAGGCTTGACCTGTTAGCCGTGAACTTGTGCGTCGCTCCAGATGCGACGACCCCGGATCCGAAGTTACCGTACATGGCGCTAGGGGAGCCTGAATGCCCGGTGACGAACTGGTCGTCATTCAAACTAGCCCAGCCTAGCGTGTGGGAGGATCGATAACCCCACTCGGCTGCTATCACCTGGAGAGTCGACGGAATAGTGACGAAGAAGTCCTCGGTCCCGGAAGCAGCCTCCATCGCCATCACAAACCCGGTGGCTTCAGGGTGCTCGAAATGGTAGTACCCGATGAGACCCAGGTCGATCAGTAAACTCAATTCCGTAGCGACCGCCGCGATCGCGTCTGCCAGCGTTGTGGTGTTCTGGTGAGACTGACGCCACGGCGCTAAAGCGGCGTCGCTGTAGAGGCCTCTCGGCATGTAGGCAATAGCCCAGCCGTTTACGTCGACGTAAAGGTGAGGGTACTCGTCGTCTTTATCACTGCTAGGGACGCTTACTGTCCCGATCAGGAAGTCCGGCCCTTCCTGTTCGACAGAGAAAAAAACGCCGCGAACGTCGTCGAGATCGATCGAGTCAGTGACCTTGAGGTAGGCGCTGATTCCGGCCTGGTCTTCGGGGAACGCCGGGGTTGACCCCTGCAATGGCGGCGCGGCCAGGGCGATCGATCCTGCTCCCGGGTTTGCTGGAGTGGCTGAGTCGTTACCCCCATCCAGCTCCGGCCAGAAAACAAATGCGACAAGCGCCGCAATAACTGCGAATCCAACCAGAATCGCCCGGAACCCGCGAATCCATGCCATGAGTCATCTCCAGCTTTAGCTTGCCTGTCCGGTTCGAAATCACCGCGCAACCTCCCCGACCTGGCCAAACCGGACCCGTTCTTTCGAGCACAAGCTTTTACACCGGGAGATTGACTGCGTCAAATCGTCGCAATCATGTAAAGAAGCCATCAACAGAACATGCGCGTGCCGCGGATTGCGTCGGAGGAATCTGACCCGGTCGACGTGGAGACGCGTCCCGTCGTCCCGAGCCAGAGCGAGGGATCTGGTGGGTGGAACGATCCACCAGAACCTATCTACTGGATCAGCGCAGCGACATCGATCATCCGATGGGTCGGGCCAGTGCGCGCGGGATCAAGACCGGACAGCGCTTGTGTCGCCCCTCATCCGCCGCACAGGCTCGGGACTACGAACTCTTACCCCTTCGCGTCCTCTACCTCATCCAGCAGGTCTCTACAGAGGTCGCGGGACTGCCCGGGGTCCTGGCCCTCGCACAGCAGGATGATGTTGCCGGCGATCACGTAGCCGCCGTACTTCGCCTGCACCGACCCGCTGCCGTGCGACCCGACCGGGCCGGCGAAGAAATAGCGGCGGTTCTTGATCCCCTCGGGCCAGCTCGAATCCTCCTCGTCCAGCACCGCATCATCGCCAGTCACTTCGTCCGCAAACGAAACACCCAGCGCCACGGCATCGGCGTTCGAAGGGTAGAACCTGATCTCGAACTCCTTGGAAGGCGAGCCGCCCGGACGCCAGAAGCCGAAGGTGGCGGAGTCGGCGCCGGTCAGCCCGGAGACGTCGTACTCCTTCGACACCTTGAAGCCCACGGCTTTGAAGTCGTCGAGCGTGAAGACGGCATCAGTGGCGGCAGCTTCACCGCCTGAGCCGCCCTGCGCGGGTGCGCCGCCGTCATCGGTGCCGCAGGCGATTGCGGCAGCCAGGACGAGCGCCATGAAGATGAGTACGAGCTTCAAACGGAAATCCCTCGGCGGAAAGTGAACCAGATAGCAGCGCTAACGGCAAACGGTGTTTGAGGCTACTACGGCCAGACAGGAACTCTGGACGCCCGTGTTCCCTGAGCGAAGCGAATTGGCAGGGGAGGGCAGAAATGCCGCGCCTGGTCCCGATGCAATCGGGACGTTCTTCCACCCTTCCCTTCGGCTTCGCTCAGGGTGGGCTGGCTCAGGATGGCGAACTTCTCTCCTCCCGTATTGGGAGGGGATTAAGGGGAGGGCTATTCGCCTTGTTGAGGACAGGTAGTGATGTCCCTAATGACCCTCCCTCTAACTCGCGCCCGGAGGGCACCCGAAGCTGGGAGGGAGGATTTTCCTTCTCCCAGCGGGAGAAGGCGCAGGATGAGGGAGAAGTGGACCCATGTCGATAGGTCAGATCTCTCCCTTCGGTCGAGATGACAACCTCACCGCTCACTCGCATCCCCCACCCCTCTGTGCCGTATGATGCCGCGTACACTACCGCCGCTCGGGCTAAATAGAACACCACCTCCAACCTGAAGCAATCCAGACCAGGAGACCGTGCCGCCGTGACCGGCCACACCATACGCACACGTAACATCGCCACTCTCGCCGCCGCGGCTCTCTTCGCCATCGCAGTGGCCGCCTGCGGCTCATCAGTCGATCCGGCCGCTCCTTCGCCCACGCCGCAGCCCGCCGGGCCGACCGAGGTAACCGAGGAGATCACTGCGACCTCCAGCGACGGCGTGCTGTTCGACGTGAAGTTGACAGGCTCGCTCCACGACCACGACGGCGATGGCTCATTCCGCGACGAGGTCGCATTTGTACCGCCGGATGGCATCGAGTTCCAGGGCCACTTCCCGGGTCCGGACGGCGACCTGGTGATCGTTTCCTGCTTCACCTCCGAATGCACCGGCGGAGACCGCTCCGCAACGTTCACGGTCCGCTACTGGACCATCGCTGAGTGATTGCGCCGAACAACCGCACTGCCGCCTGCCACGTTGCAAGGTGGACACTCATAACGGCATACTGGCTGCGAGGGACGGATCGCTCTGGCTACAAGTGAGGCGAGCCGTGGATATCAACTGCCTTGAGATGGGCACCGACTGCAACCAGGTCGTGAGCGGCACGACGACCGAGGAGTTTGTCGCCGCTGTGCATGGCCACATGAAGCTGGCGCACGGCTACACCGAAGAGCAGCTGGCCAGCGATGAGCTCGACGAGATCATCCGTGGCGCTGTCTGGCAATCGGCCCGGCCATCAGAGATCCGCACGCCGCGCCCCCAGATCTGACCGGCGTAGCCGGGTGTTTCCATCGATCAGGCTCTGCCTGCGCCGTATACGCACCTGTCCGCCGTCGAAGCCTTCCCTACATCTAGCTCGGCTGCACAGCCTCTCCGTACACACGTTTCCGCTTCATCAGCCATCCCCGTGTAGCCTCCACACGGTTGCGGCACTTCTCCGTTCCGCCGACCCTCCATCCCCGGCCTGTCGGGCAGAGCAGCTTCCCAGTTTGAAAGTGGTTCGCACTATCAACGTTATGTAAAGTCGGCAGTAGCACAGAACAGGACATCTCCTCCGGCCGCACATCCCGCACAGCACCGCTCAACGTCCCGAACCACTCCAATACATCGGCACGCCCGTCTGCGCACGTACCTGCTTCATGTGACGGGTTGCACGGGCCGCCGCTTCATTCGCCGGTGCTAGGCTATTCGAAGTCGCCGGGCCTCAAGACCGCATCCTGCTTCCCAGAGTCGATACGCACACCTGGCGACATAATGTGAGAGCCGTATGCCGAACCACGAAGCCCGCCGGACCCAGAACGCCCGGCGCGGCCGTCTCTCCGCTACACGGTTCCAGCTCGTCGCCGGGCTCCTCGGCATCCTCGCCATCATCACGGTAGCGTGTGGCTCAGACGCCGCTCCAGCCGCGCCGGAGCAGTCGCCCGTCGTCCTTGAAGACGGCACCATCGCCACCGCAACGCCGCTGCCCCGCTCGGAGCGCCCCGACCCGGTCCCGGACGACCTGGAGATCATCTGGCAGACCTACGAGCTCCTGCAGCGTGAGCACGTTGACGGCGGCACGATCGACTCCGAGGCGATGGCCGAGGCCGCTGTGCGTGCGATGCTCGACCAGCTCGGCGATCGCTACACCTCCTACATAACGCCTGAGACCTTCGCCATAGAGCGACAGGGTTTCCAGGGCAACTTCGAAGGCATCGGCGCGCAGGTCGAGATGTCGCCCGACCGCTCCGTCGTCATCATCACTGCGCCGCTCGACAACAGCCCGGCCGAGCGAGCCGGCATCAGGCCCGGCGACAAGATCCTGGCCGTCGACGGCGAGGACGCCCGTGGCTGGAGCGTCATCGAGGCGGTGAACAAGATCCGCGGCCAGCGCGGCACACCGGTCGTCCTGACCGTCGAGCATGTTGGCAGCGCCATCCCAGTTGACATAACTATCGTGCGGGACCGTATCGAGCAGCCGTCGGTTCGTGTTCGCATGCTGAACCCCGAGGACGGTCCTTACGGCGTTGTGAAGATCAACCAGTTCACCGCCGAGACGCCTGCCGAGGTGCGAGACGGCATCGATAGCCTGCTGGACCAGGGCGCGCCAGGGGTCGTGATCGACCTGCGGGCGAACCCGGGCGGCCTGCTGACCTCGACGGTGGACACGGTGTCCGAGTTCCTGACGGATGGGCTCGTGACCTACGAGATAGACGCCAGTGGCAAGCGTGATGACTGGCGTGTGACGGACGGCGGAAAGTTCCCCGACATCCCGCTGGTTGTGCTGGTGGACGGCTTCTCGGCGAGCGGCTCCGAGGTGTTCGCCGGCGCGCTGCAGGACCACGGACGTGCGCTGGTGATCGGTACGGCGACGTTCGGCAAGGGATCGGTCAACCTGCTGCGTGAGCTTTCGAATGGCGGCGGCGTCTACCTGACGGTTGGCCGCTGGTACACGCCAAACGGTCGGTTGATCGAGGGCACGGGCGTTGAGCCGGATGTGGTTGTGGAGTTCCCGGCGAATTCGCAGCTGACGCTGACAGACGATGTGCAGATGACGGCGGCGATCAAGCAGCTGGACTTCCAGACCGGCCGAACAGAGGTAGCCGCAGCCCCGGCGAGGTAGCGCGGCTACCGTTGT